>JASHTN010000252.1 GCA_030040525.1 Gammaproteobacteria bacterium
CCGAATGCCGGTCGACGGTGAGGAGCTGCGCGTCGTATTGCAGCGCCCAGAGATCATCGGCGACCTGTCCGAGCGCTTCCAGCACCACCGACCGGTAGGTGGCGGCCTGCGCCTTGTAGGCATCGCGTGCCGCACGCACCTGCGCCGCCTGGGCACCGCCCGCGAAGATCGGCAGCGCAAGCGCTCCCCCGGCATCGAACAGTGTGTCGAACTGGTGGAACAGTCCGCCCGCCTGCAGCGCCTGCCGCGTCACCGACGCCGACAGATTGAGCGAGGGGAACTCCTGTGCAATGGCGACGCCGATCGCGGCGTTGCTGGCGTGCAGCTGGGCTTCGGCCGCAAGCACGTCCGGCCGCTGGCGCACGAGCCGCGCCGGCAGAGTGAGCGGGACCTCCCGCGGCAGAGCCAATTCGCTGATATCGAACTCGTGGGATTTCCACTGCGCCGGCTCCCGCCCGACGAGCACGGTGAGCGCATCGTAAGCCTGCTCGAGCTGCTTGTGCAGCGTCGGCAGCTGCGTCAGGTCCGCGGCCAGCTGACTGTCGGCGGTGAGCACATCGGCTCGCGTGGCGGTGCCGACCTCGAATTCGCGCTGCGTGAGCGTCAGGTTCTTGCGATCGCTCTCGATCAGCTCCTCGGTGGTCGCGATCTGCAGGCGCGTCGAGGCGATCGTCAGCGCCTCGCTCACCACATCGCCGGTGAGCGTCAGGTAGGCGGCGGCAAGCTGATAGCGCTGGTAGTCCGCGAGTGCCGACTGCTGCTCGATGTTGCGGCGTATGCCGCCGAAGAGATCGAGGCTGTAGCTCGCCGAGAGTCCCATCGTGTAGAGATTGGAGCTGCTGCCGGCGCTGCCGGCCCCGCCGAGGCCCGGCGTCTGCCCGGCGAGGCGCGAGTGCTGCACCCCGGCATTGCCACTCAGGCTCGGCAGGAGCGCCGCGCGGGCGATCACGACCTGCTCGCGCGCCTGCGCGAGGGTGGCATCGGCCGCCTCCAGCGTCGGACTTCCCGCGATGGCCGCCCGCACCACCGCGTCGAGCGGCGGCGAATGCAACAGCTGCCACCACTGTCCGGCGATTTCCCCTCCGGGGTTGAGGTGCTGCACGTCCTGCGCGTCGGTATTTCCGGGCGGCGCAGCCGGATGCAGATAGCCCTGCTCGGCGGGCGCCGGCGGCTTTTTGAAGTCGGGGCCGACCGCGCAGCCCGCAAGCATCGACGCCGTGAGCGTGACAACGAGCGCAGAGTCAGCGTGGCGGGGCATCGGCGGCTCACTCGTAGCGCAGCGCATCGATCGGGTTCAGCCTTGAGGCCTGCCGCGCCGGGTAGAAGCCGAAGAACACCCCGACGGCGCCCGAGAACACGAACGCCAGCACCATCACGTTGATCCGCAGCAGGATGGGCCATCCCGCAAAGTGCGAGATGAGCTGCGAGGCGATCACTCCCGCGGCGATGCCCGCGGTGCCGCCCATGAGGGCGAGCAGCATCGCCTCGATGAGGAACTGTGTCAGGACGTGCAGCCGCCGCGCCCCGGTCGCCATGCGAATGCCGATCTCACGCGTGCGCTCGGTGACCGAGACGAGCAGGATGTTCATGATGCCGATGCCGCCCACCACCAGCGAGATCGAGGCGATCGCGGCCAACAGCAGCTCCATCGCCTGCGAGCTCGCTTCCGCCACCTCGGCGATCTCGGTCAGGTCGCGCACCGCGAAATCGTCGTCCTTGCCGGGCAGGATGCGGTGCTCCTTCTCGAGGGTCTTCGTGACCTGATCGAGCGCGGTCTTGACGAGCGAGGGACTCCGCGCCTGCACGTAGATGGTGTTGACGAACCCTTCCAGCTTCGGCGTCACGCCGAAGGGATTGGGCGGTGGCCCGATCGTTGCGAACACGTTGTTCGCGAGCGTCTGGGTCGAGGTCGGCGTGGCCACGCCGAGGATCCGCTCCTGCGAAGTGGTGAACGGGATGAACACCACGTCGTCCTGATCCTGGCCGACGGCGGAGTGGCCCTTCGGCGCCAGCACGCCGACCACCTCCATCGGCACGTTCTTCACCAGGACGGTGGCACCGATCGGGTCGGCGAACTCGCCGAACAGGTTGCTGAGTACGGTCTGGCCGAGGAGGCACACGGCCGCCCCGTCGTGATCGTCCGCACTGGTGAGTGTGCGGCCGGCGACGACCGGCCAGCGGCGGATGGCCAGGTAGCTCGGCGACACGCCCTGGACGCTGGTGCTCCAGTTCTGATTGCCGCTCACCACCTGCGTGGTCTGGCGGTTGACATAGCTCGCGTCCGACACGGCGGCATCGTTCTCGAGGATGGCGGCCACATCGCGCACCCGCAGCGTTGCGGCACTACCGTGCCCGGCGCGCACGCCGTTGATGCGCGTGGTGCCGGGCAGCACCACCAGCAGATCGGTCCCCAGGCTCTGCACCTGCGCCTCGACTGCAGCGCGGGCGCCCTCGCCGACCGCCACCATGGCGATGAGCGCGGCCACGCCGATGAAGACGCCGAGCATCGTGAGGGCGGAGCGCAGCTTGTTGCGCCCGATCGCGCGCAGGGCCGCGAAGATCGCCATCCAGCCGAGCGATCCGGCCTCGTGCAGCCAGGCGTCGAGCCGTCCGGCGAAACGCTGCTCGTGATACGGCCGCACCGCAGGCAGAGCCGCTGCCCGGAGAACCGTATCCGCATGAGCCGTCAGACGGTCAGAGATGATGAGTCCGTCGCGAACCGTGACAATCCGATCGGCGAGCTCGGCGAGGTCGCGCTCGTGCGTCACCAGCACGATGGTGACGCCCCGCTCGCGATTGAGCGCCCGGATCGTCGTCATGATGTCGAGCGCGGTCTGCGAGTCGAGGTTGCCGGTAGGCTCGTCCGCCAGCACGATTGCCGGATTGTTCACCAGCGCACGCGCGATGGCGACGCGCTGCTGTTGTCCGCCGGAGAGCTGGTTCGGCTGATTGCGCTCGCGCTCGGCGAGCCCGAGCATGCGCAGCATGTCACGCGCGCGCTCGGTGTTGCCGGCGATCTGCGCGGCGTAGAAGAGCGGCAGCTCGACGTTCTCGAGCGCGCTCGTGCGCGCCAGCAGGTTGAACGTCTGGAACACGAAGCCGATGCGCCGGCCGCGAATGCGCGCGAGCGCGGGCTCATCGAGCTGCGCGACGTCGACCCCCTCGAGCAGGTAGCTGCCGCCGGTCGGCTTGTCGAGGCAGCCGAGGATGTTCATCAGGGTGGATTTGCCCGAGCCCGAGGCGCCCATGATCGCGACGAACTCGCCGCGGCGGATGGTGAGGCTGATGCCGCGCAGCGCATGCACCTCGGTGTCGCCGAGGTGATAGATCTTGGTGACGTCGCGAACCTCGATGATGGGCTCGCCCGGCGGGACCCCCGGCGGCGCGGTAATCGTGGGCTGCACCGCGCTCAAAAGCGGAAGCCTCCGCGGAAGCTGTTGCCGCCCGGGCCGTTGCCCTGTCCCGGTCGCTCCTCGCCGCGCGCCTCGCCCGGCCGGACGGCATTGACGACGACCACATCGCCTTCGTGCAGGTCCTCGCCGGAGACCTCGATCAATGTCCCGTCATCGAGGCCGGTGCGCACGCGTAGCGGCACGAGCTTGCCATCGCGCATCACCCAGATGCGCGCCCGGGGTGCTGCCCCCGCAGCTCCGGCACGGCCGCCGAAGCGCCCCGCTCCCCCGCTCCCCGGCGCACCCGCGCCGGGCCCACCTTCGCCGCGGGAGTGCTCGAATACCGCGCCAGCTCCCTCCCTCGGGGCCTGCGCCTCGCCGGATGCCGCCGTTGCCTGGTCCGGAGACGGTGGCTCGCCGGAGTCGCGCGCCGCCGGATCCGTCGGCCGAGCTTGCCCCGCTCCGCTGCCGGCGCCTCTTGCGGGGCGCTCGCGCCGGATCCCTTCCGGATTGAAGCGGACGGCGGGTAGCGGCACGCGCAGCACATCCTTGCGCTCGGCGGTGATGATGTGGGCATCGGCGGTCATGCCGGGAAAGAGCGCCAGGTCGTCGTTCTTGACATCGACCACCACGTCGTAGGTAACGACGTTCTGCACCGTGATCGGACCCTCGCGGACCTGGCGGACGCTGCCCCAGAAGGTGCGGTTCGGGTAGGCCTGGACGGTGAAGAACGACTTCTCCGCGGGCTTCACTCCACCGACGTCGGACTCGCTGACATTGGTGTCCACCTCCATGAGGTGCATGTCCTTGCCGATCAGGAAGAGCGGCGACGCGGACAGGCTCGAGACCACCGTCTGACCGACATCGATGTAGCGGGTGATCACCATACCGTTCACGGGTGATGGAATCCGGGTATACGCGAGATTCACCTCGGCGCCGTGCAGCAGCGCCTTCTGCTGCTCGACGTTCGCGATATCGAGGTTGACCTGGGCGCGATCCTGGTCGAGCGTCGCCTTGTCGGTGTTGACCTGCTCCTGCGAGACGATGCCCTCGCCGATCTCCTTCTGGTCGTAGGCGACGATCTGCTCCTGGTTGGCGACGGCGACACGGTCCTTGACGAGCGCCGCCTGGGCGGAATGGAGCGAGGCGGTGTCCTGGTCCACCACCACCTGAAACGGCAGCGGATCAATCGTGGCGCAGATCTGCCCGATCTTGACGATCGTGTTGTAGTCGCAGGTCCAGGTCTTGATGTTGCCCGAGACGTAGGATTCGACCTGGGCCGTGACGATGGGGTTGAGGGTGCCCGTCATGGTGACGGTGCGCTGGATGTCGCCGCGGGTCACGCGCGCCGTCACGTAGTGCAGCGGCGGCGGCCGGGTGAGCCACCACGCGAGCGCCGCGGCCAAGAGAATCAGCACCGCGCCGCACCCCCAGAGCAGTGATCGGTGAGAACGCAACAGGGTGTGCAGACGGCTGGACTGCGGTTCCGAGGTATCCGGTGGCATGCTCGATCAAGGGCTTAGACCAGGCATTAGCATGGCAGGGTCCATCACCCCGGGCTGCAATGGATTGTAAAGGGGCGCAGCGCGGCCCCTGCGGCGGCCCTGCGAGCCCAACTGGGGCAGCCGCTGCCCCACCCCTCTTTCGGGAGGGTGTGTTCCTCCGCCGCGCTGCGTTAGGCTGCCCCGCGCATGTGGATCGTCAAACTGGCGCTGCGGCGCCCCTACACCTTCATTGTCCTGGCGATCCTGATCCTGCTGCTCGGGGTGTTCGCGATCGTGCGCACTCCCACCGACATCTTTCCGAACATCAACATCCCGGTGGTCGCCGTCATCTGGCGCTACACCGGACTCTCGCCCGACGAGATGGCGACGCGTCTGATTCTCTCCTCGGAGCGCACCGCGCAGACCACGGTCAACGACGTCGAGCACACCGAGTCGCAGTCGCTCGCCGGCGAAGCCGTCGCCAAGTACTTCTTCCAGCGGAACGTCAACGAGGAAATGTCGTTTGCGCAGATCACCGGCGTGTCGCAGACGCAGCTGCGGCAGTCGCCCCCGGGCACGACCCCGCCCTACATCCTCGCCTATAACGCCTCCTCGGTGCCGGTGCTGCAGCTGGCGCTCTCGAGCCCGACCCTTTCAGAGGCGCAGCTCTTCGACCTCGGCAACAACATCATCCGCACCGCGCTCGCTACCGTCGAGGGCGCTTCCATGCCCTACCCCTACGGCGGTAACCAGCGGCAGGTGCAGGTCGACCTCGACCCGGATGCGCTCCGCGCCCAGGGGCTCTCCGGCAACGACGTCACCAACGCGATCGCCAACCAGAACCTGATCCTGCCCGCCGGCACCGAGAAGATCGGCGACCGCGAGTATTTCGTCGAGACCAACGCGAGTCCGAGGACCATCGAGGAGCTGAACAACCTGCCGATCACGACCCGCAACGGCAGCGTGATCTACGTGCACGACGTCGCGCACGTCCGCGACGGCTGGCCACCCCAGACCAACATCGTGCGCCGCGACGGCCACCGTGGCGTGCTCATGAGCGTGCTGAAGACCGGCAGCGCCTCGACGCTCGATATCATCGGCAGCATCAAGGCGCGGCTGCCGCGGATCCGCGCCGCGCTGCCGCCTAACTTCCACATCGACCTGGTCGGCGACCAGTCGCTGTTCGTGCGCGCCGCCATCAGCGGCGTGGTGCGCGAGGCGGTGATCGCCGCCGCGCTCACTGCCCTCATGATCCTCATGTTCCTCGGCAGCTGGCGCAGCACGCTGATGATCGCGCTGTCGATTCCGCTCTCGATCCTGGCCTCGATCATCTGCCTGGCGGCCCTCGGTGAGACCATCAATATAATGACGCTCGGCGGGCTCGCGCTCGCGGTCGGCATCCTGGTGGACGACGCCACCGTCACCATCGAGAACATCAACTGGCACCTCGAGCGCGGCGAGGACGTCGAACCCGCAATCCTCAACGGCGCCCACGAGATCGCCCTGCCGGCATTCGTCTCGACGCTCGCCATCTGCATCGTGTTCGTGCCGATGTTCATGCTGGTCGGGATTGCGCGCTACCTGTTCATCCCGCTGGCCGAAGCGGTGGTGTTCGCGATGCTGGCCTCCTACCTGCTGTCGCGCACGCTGGTGCCGACGCTGGCGATGTACTGGCTGCAGCGCCATGACCCGCACGCGACGGCCGAGTCGCGCAACCCGCTGCTGCGGCTGCAGCACCGCTTCGAGCAGCGCTTCACGCGCATGCGCGAGCAGTACAGCGCGCTCCTCGATCGGGCGCTCGCCGGCGGCCCGCGCTTCGCGCTGCCGTTTCTCGGCGCCATGGCCGTGACCGCCGTGCTGGCGTTCCCGCTGGGTTGGTTACTCCCGGGGCTGGGTCAGGACTTCTTCCCGAGCGTCGACGCCGGCGAGATCAAGCTCCACCTGCGCGGCCCGACCGGTATCCGCATCGACGAGACCGCGGCGCTCTGCGACAAGGTTGAGGCCACCATCCGCCAGGTGATCCCCGCGGCGCAGATCGCCAGCCTGGTCGACAACATCGGCGTGCCCTACAGCGGCATCAACCTCGCCTACTCGACCTCGGCACCCGTCGGACCCGGAGACGCGGACATCCTGGTGTCACTCGAGCCCGGGCACCCGCCGACCAACGACTACGTGCGCGCGCTGCGGGCGCAGCTGCCGCGCATGTACCCCGGAGTGGATTTCGCCTTCCTGCCGGCGGACATGGTGAGCCAGATCCTGAACTTCGGGCTGCCGTCGCCGATCGACGTGCAGATCTCGGGCTTCAACGTCGCTGCGAACCGCGACTACGCCGACGCGCTGCTGCAGCGCATGCACGCCATACCCGGGGCGGTCGACCTGCGCATCCAGCAGGCCTCCGACTATCCGCAGATCAACGTGGTCGTCGATCGCAGCAAGGCGGCGCTGCTTGGGCTCTCTGAGCAGGATGTGGCCGGCAATCTCCTGGTCTCGCTCTCCGGCAGCTTCCAGACCACACCGTCGTTCTGGATCGACCCCAAGAGCGGCACGCAGTACAACGTCGCCGCCCAGACGCCGCAGTTCGCGCTCGCGTCGCTCCCCGAGCTCGGCACGACCCCGATCACTCCGGCGAGCGGCGGCACCAACCGCAACAGCCAGCTGCTCGCGAACCTCGCCAGCTTCCACCGCAGCGCAGTGCCGGCCGTGGTCAGCCATTACAATGCAGAGCCAGTGATCGACATCTACGGCGGGGTCGACGGCACCGACCTTGGCTTCATCGCCGCGCAGATCAACAAGCTGGTAGCGGCCACGCACGGCAGGCTGCCGCACGGCTCGCAGGTCACGGTTCGCGGCCAGGTGACCACGATGACCGATTCCTTCAACGGCCTGCTGCTCGGCCTCGCCGGCGCCATCGTGCTGGTCTATCTGCTGATCGTCGTCAACTTCCAGTCGTGGCTCGATCCCTTCATTATCATCACGGCGCTGCCGGCCGCGCTCGCCGGCATCGTCTGGATGCTGTTTCTCACGCACACGCCGGTGAGCGTGCCGGCGCTCACCGGCGCCATCATGTGCATGGGAGTCGCGACCGCCAACAGCGTGCTGGTGGTGAGCTTCGCCCGCCAGCGCCTGGACGCCGGCGATGATGCGCGCCACGCGGCGCTGCAGGCCGGCGTAACCCGCTTCCGCCCGGTGCTCATGACCGCGCTCGCCATGATCATCGGCATGGTGCCCATGGCGCTCGGGCTCGGCGAAGGCGGCGAGCAGAACGCCCCGCTCGGACGCGCCGTGATCGGCGGCCTGGTGTTCGCGACCGTCGCTACGTTGTTCTTCGTGCCCACGGTGTTTACCATTATTCACGGCCGGCTGCTGCGGGTTGCGGCACACGGAACCCCGACTCATGAATGAGCCCAACACCCCTACGCTGACGGATGCGCGGCTGCGGCGCTATGTGCTGATCGGCGTCTGCATCGCCGTGGTGCTCGCCGCCTGGGGAATCCTCAGCCGCCTGATGGCCCGCAACGCCCTCGAGCGGCAGGCCGCGGATGCGGCCGTCGTCAACGTGGCGGTCGTCAGCCCGACGCGCGGACCGGCCTCCGACACGCTGGTTCTGCCGGGGGCTGTGCAGGCCTTTTTCGAGGCGCCGATCTACGCGCGAACCAACGGCTACCTGCGGATCTGGTATACCGACATCGGCGCTGCCGTGAAGAAAGGTCAGGTGCTCGCAGAGATCGACACCCCGGAAGTGGACCAGCAGCTGCGCCAGGCGCAGGCGGACCTCGCGACCGCGGAGGCGAACTACCAGCTGGCGCGCACCACGAACGACCGCTGGAAGGGGCTGCTCGCGACCCAGTCGGTCTCGCAGCAGGATGCCGACGAGCGTGCCGGGGACGCGGCGGCCAAGGCGGCCGCGCAGCAGTCGGCCGCCGCCAACGTCGCGCGCCTGAGAGACCTCGAATCCTTCAAGCGCGTGCTGGCGCCCTTCGACGGCGTCGTGACCCAGCGCAACACCGACGTGGGCGCGCTCATCAACGCCGGCGAGAATCCCGGCAGCACGCTGTTCCGCGTCGCCGACACGCACCGGCTGCGCATCTACGCCTCGGTTCCGCAGGCCTATGCTGTCGGCGTGCACCCGGGAATGACTGCGGACCTGGTGTTCGCCGACCGACCCGGGCAGCACTTCACTGCTGAGGTCGCTTTCACTGCGCGGGCGCTGGATCCGAGCACGCGCACGCTGCAGGTGGAGCTGCAGATCGACAACTCGCGCGGCGAGCTCTTCCCTGGCTCCTATGCCGACGTGCACTTCACCTTCGCGGGAAATCCCACCGCCCTGCGCGTGCCGGCCAACACTGTGCTGTTCCGCGCCCAGGGCATGCTGGTCGCCACTCTCGACGCGCAGAACCACGTGCATCTGCGCCCCATCACGCAGGGGCGTGATTTCGGCACGCAGATCGAGGTGCTGTCGGGGCTCGAACCGGCCGACCGGCTGATACTCAACCCCCCCGACTCGATTACCGACGAGACGCAGGTGCGGGTGGTTCCGGCTGCGCCGATCGCCGGCAGCACCACGGGAAAATCCTGATGCGGGGCGGCGCGGCGCTCCTGGCCGCGTGCGCCGGCCTGCTGACCGGCTGCTCGCTCGCGCCGCGCTACCGCGCACCACCGCCGACGGCGCCCCCCGCCGCCGCCTACAAGGAGCTCGACGGCTGGAAGCTTGCCGCCCCGGCGGATAACGCGCCGCGCGGACGGTGGTGGGAGATGTTTCATGATGACGACCTGAACTCCCTCGAGGCGCAGGTCACGGCCGCCAACGAGAACCTGAAGGCCGCGCTCGCCCGCTACGAGGAGGCCGCCGCGCAGACCCGCTTCGCGCGCGCCGGGTTCTTTCCCACGCTGACGGCGAACGCGAGTGCGACGCGCGAGCACCTCTCGGCCAACGCGCCGGAGTTTCCCGCCGGCGGCCGGACCTACTATGACGACTACATCGCCGGCGGCGCCCTCTCCTGGGAGCTCGACCTCTTCGGACGCATCCGCAACACCGTCGCCGGTGCGCGCGCCACCGAGCAGGCCACGGCGGGCGACGTCGCCGCGCTCGATCTCGCCGTGCACGCGCAGCTGGCGGGCGATTACTTCATGCTGCGCGGGCTCGATGCGCAGCAGCAGCTCCTCGACCACACCGTGGCCGACTACGCCAGGGCGCTCGCGCTGACCCGCGACCTGTATCAGGGCGGCGCGGCGGCGCTCTCCGACGTCGAGCAGGCGCAGGCGCAGCTCGAGACCGCCCGCACCCAGGCCGAGGACACGCGCCTGCACCGCGCGCAGACGGAGCACGCGATCGCGGTGCTGGTTGGACGGCAGGCTTCCAGCTTCTCGCTGCCCGCGCGCCCCCTGCCCGGCGACGTGCAGCCGCCGCCGGTCGACCCGGGACTTCCCTCGCAGCTCCTCGAGCGCCGTCCGGATGTCGCCGCCGCCGAGCGCCGGGTCGCGGCGGCGAACGCCAACATCGGCGTGGCGCGCGCGGCCTACTTCCCCGATTTCAGCCTCTCGGCCGCCGCCGGCTGGCAGAGCGTCGCCCAGTCCACCTGGTTCAGTGCGCCGAGCCGCTACTGGTCGGTCGGCCCCCAGGGCCTGCTCACCGTGCTCGACTTCGGAGCGCACGCCGCCCAGGCTGCGCAGGCGCACGCTGCCTACGACGAGCAGGTGGCCGACTACCGCGGCACGGTGCTCACCGCGTTCCAGGACGTCGAGGACAATCTCGCCGCGCTCCGCCAGCTCGAGCGCGAGAGCCTCAGTCAGGCGGCCGCGGTCGAGGCGACTCAGGGCGCGCTCGACCAGGCGAACTACCGCTACAAGGGCGGCATCGTCACCTATCTCGAGGTGGTGTCCACCGAGAATGCGGCACTCGCCGCACGGCTCGCGGCCCTCGGGATCGAGACCCAGCGCCTCACCTCGACGGTGCAGCTGGTGCAGGCCCTCGGCGGCGACTGGCAGGCCACGCGGCGCTGAGCGCGTGTCCGGACGGCTTCAGCGCAGATAGGCGTGCACCACGTCGATGAGATGTTTCGCGCCGCGGGCGCGCTCGCGATCCCGGTCGTGCACCGGATCGGACACGTGCATGCGGATGTGATCCTCGAGCAGCTCGGCCATCAGGCTGTTGGCGGCGCCGCGCGCCGACACCGTGAGCTGCATCACCCGGGCGCAGTCCGCATCTTTCTGCAGCGCCCGCTCGATCGCCTCCACCTGGCCGCGCAGGCGGCGGACGCGCTGCAGCAGGCGGGTCTTGTCCTGAATCGTGTGGGCCATCAGGCCGGCACCTCGCCTCGAGTCACTCCATAGGGTGGGGGGTATAGTATGAAGGCTTCAGGGCGCGCGCGCAAAATCGATGTAGCCGCGCTCGATGTCGGTGCGGGTGAGCCGCACCTGCACGGCATCACCCACGTCCAGGCCCGCGAAGCCCTGCACGAGGCGCCCCTCGGCGAGCGGCTGCGCGATCCGCACCCAGGTCCCCTTGTCGGACGCTCCCGTGACCACCGCAGCGAACTGCGCGCCGATGCGCGGCGCCAGCAGCTGTGCTGCGGCGGACTTGCGCACCTGGCGCTCGACCCGGTCGGCGTTGGCTTCCTGCTCGGTGCAGTGCCTGGCGAGCTCGCGTAGCTCAGCCTCACTGTAGGGCGCCGGCCTGCCGGCGAGCGCCGCCTTCACCAGGCGCTGCGTCACGAGGTCCGGGTAGCGCCGGTTCGGCGCCGTGGCGTGCGTATAGTCGTCCACCGCGAGGCCGAAGTGTCCCTCGGCCGGCTCACCCGGCCGCTTCAACGCATACTCACCGCGGCCGAGCAGCTTCACGACGGCCAGCGACAGGTCCGGGAAGCTCTGCGGCGCGATGCGCTGCCGCGCGACGAGGAAGGCGCTCAGCGCACCGCCGTCGGGCGTCGCCGGCAGCTGCGTGCCGAGCTGACGCGCCAGCTCGACGATGCGGTCCCAGCGCTCCGGCACCCGTAGCACCCGCCGCAGCGAGGCAGAGCGCTGCGCCTCGAGGAAGCGCGCCACCGCACCGTTGGCCGCAATCATGAAGTACTCGATCAGCTCCTTGGCGCGGTTGTCCTCATCGGGCCGCAGGTCGATCAGTGCCGCACCCTCATAGACGGCCTGGGACTCGAGTGTCGTGAGGCCAAGCGCGCCGGCGGCCTGCCGCACGCGCTTCAGCGCCTGGGCCACCCGGTCCTGCAGGCGCAGCTGCTCAGCCATGCCCGCCACCGCACTCACCGTGGCGGGCGCCTGAGCCCTGGCATCGAGCCACGCGGCCACGCTGTCGTAGGCGAGCTTCGCCTTGTTGACCACGGTGGCGCGGTAGACCTGCTCATTGCTCACCTCGCCGCCGGCGGTCACCGTCATGTCGATCACGAGGCTCACGCGCCGCTGCCCGGCGGCGAGTGATGTCAGATCGGTCGAGAGCCGCTCCGGCAGCATCGGGAACACCGCGGGCGCTGTGTAGACGCTCGTCGTGTTGACGCCCGCGTGCGCATCGAGCGGTGAGCCGGCCGGCACCAGCGCATCCACATCCGCGACCGCGATCAGGATCCTGGCTGTGCCTGCCGCGCGCGGCACGGCCACCGACAGCTGGTCGAGGTCGCGCGAGTCGTCATTGTCAATCGAGCACCACAGGAGGTCCGACAGGTCGCGCAACGCCGCGTCCGCCGCGGCGGCGCCAATGCCGTTCAGCTGCGCCACGGCCGCGGCGGGCATGTCCGGCTCGAGACCGTGATCGAGCATCGCACGCCGCGCGATGCGCAGCAGCTCGTCCTGCGAAGAATGTGGCGCCGACATCGGAGCATGATACCGAACGCGGGTCGCGCGGTACGCCAGCGCATGACGCCCTCAAAAAAAAGCGCCGCCCGCGGGCGGCGCTTGGGGCTCGGTCGGTGGAGGTGCGCTAGCTGCGGGCTCGGAGGTGCTCCCTCACCACCATCGACAGATGCCCGAGCAGCAAGGCGAAAGTCGCAACGATCTCAAATTCCAGGATCTCCATACGTCACCATCCTTATGGGTCTGTCAGCGCGGCGCAGTCTAATCACCCGTCGGACCGGCGCCGTCCCGCTGGCGATGGCCCGGGCGTATGCATTCGGAGGGATTGAAAAAGCCCGAGCCGCGAATCCGCCGGTCCGTCGGCCGCAACTCGCGTCACACGCTTGACATATCCAGGGTGTCCAGAAAAAAAAGGGCGCCGCTTTCAGGCGGCGCCCTCTGCTCCCTGCCCCCCGCGGCATCCTGCCGCGGGACTGGAGTCGCGCTTACATCGACGGTAACGTGCCCGTGTAGTACAGGAGCACGTACGCCTTGAGCGTGCCGTCCGGCTGCGGCACTCCCGACAGCAGCACCGGCGTGCCGGCCGTCAGGTTGCCTGTCAGCGTCCCGAGCCCGCCCGACGTGGCGATGTCGATCGGGCTGATCGTCACGATGCCGTTGCTGCGGTCGACCTGGTAGACCAGCGTCGCCGCGCCCGCCTCGGTGCTCACCGTGACCGTCGCCGGGTCGGCTGCGCCGCTCACCGACACCGTGAAGGAGTCGTCACTGAGTCCCGAGACGACCGCACCGAGCGGCAGCGGGGCCGGCTCGAGGATCGCGAACGGCGCGAGCCAGCCGCTGGTCGCGGTGCTCCACTGCGCATCCGTCAGGCCCCAGGCGGACACTGCCCCGAGCGTGCCGCCGAAGCTCACCGCGCCGCTGGTGGCCGCGACGAAGCTCGACACGGCATCGCTGCCGGTGGTGGCGAGCGTCGGGAAGGTGAAATTCCACCACTCGAACCCGGTGATCGCAGCGCCGCTCGGGTCGACCTCAGCCATATCGCCCGGCACGTAGTCGAGCGTGACGGTGTAGTCGTCGATGGTGCGGACGAAGTCGCGGCTGTAGATGAAGCCGGTGGTGCTGGCATTCGAGATGGTGCCGGAGTAGGCGGCCGTCTCGATGTCGACCGTCTGCGCCACCAGCGGGCTGGCGAGCGGATCGACCACGCTCAGGTGCACCTTGAAGCCGCGCACCAGGTCCTCGGCGGCGAGGAACGCCGTGCCGGTCGCGATCGGAGTCGCGTCCGCGGCCGGGTTCTGCGGCGCACGGAAGAAGAACTGCGTGTTGGCGTTGACCTGCACCGGCACGCCGACGCCGTCCTCGTCCTCGACCGTGATCATGTCGGTCGTGGCGCTGACGTTGAGCACGTGGCCCTCGGGGCTGACCCACACCGTGTTGAAGGTGCTGCTCGCCCAGATGCGCACCGCCACCAGCGTGCCGTTCTCCTGGTAGCGCGCCGCGACGCGCACGTAGCGCCCCGTGAGCGTGCCCGCCTGCGCGGAGAAGTTGGTGATCACCGTGCGGGTATGGGCATCGAGATCGTAGAAGATCGTGCCGTTGGTGCTATCGGCGAGGATCTGCAGCTGCTCGCTGCTCGTCACCTCGGTCTCCGGATTGCTCGGCGGCAGCACCGGGAAGTCCTTGTCGATGCTGATCGAGTCGTAATTGTCCGACTCGGGCGCGACGGCAGTGACCGTGCCGTAGGTATGCCGCAGCACCAGCCAACGCAGGTCGGCGTGCGGATGCCGGCGCACCGGCCCGTTGAAGTTCACGGCCCAGAGCGTCGCACCCATGGCCGCCGGCGGGTCGTGGGCGACGATGAACGCCGGATGCGCCAGGTCGAACTCGAGATCGAGCGCATTGCTGCCAGTGGCGGTGACATCGAGCGGGTTGGCGAAGTTGACGGTGATCGGCACCGTCAGGTTGCCGGTGCTGCCCTGCTTGCCCTGGATCTGAATCACGTCCGAGGGAATGGTCTCGCCCGGCGTGCCGGCGAAGCCCGCCTCTGGGTTCGACGAGACCACGAGCAACAGCTGGCCCGGGTTGGCGCCGACGGTGAGGACCGCGCCCGTGTAGCTGCCCACCGGCACACTCACGTTGCCGAGAATCTCGCCGAGCTGATCGAGCTGTTCGAGGTTGATCATCGGCGCCGGTGACGGTGCGGTCCAGACCGTGACCGGGGTGCCGCCACCCTGCGGCACCAGTGCGACGCTGAGCACCGTCACGCCGATCGTCGCCCAGTCGTCGCTCGATGCGTCGCTGATCAACAGCTGCATGTTCGCCATCTGGGTCGGCGGATTGGCCGGCATGCTGGCGCTGCTCGAGCCTGCGCCGCCGCACGCCGTGAGCACCGCGACGAGACCTGAAACCAGCGCGCCGCACAGCGCGCGCTGCGACATAATTCGCTCCATGTTTGGCTTCCCTCTGTCGGTGGTGAGACTTCCGCTCACCGTCGCAACCTAAAGCGGCCGAGGAGGAAGTTGGTTGACCGTGACGGAAGGAAAGCGACTTTGTTGGCTGTCGCCCGCGGGCGACAGCGCGCGGCGCGCCTCGTCAGGCGCTTTGCAACAGTCGTGAAACGTAGCGCTTGGCCTGCGCGCAGGCTGCGCGCAGGCTGAGCTGCGCGGCAAGTCCGGCGGCGATCGCCGCGGCGAGCGCACAGCCGGTACCGCGCTGAGTTGCCGGCGCGCGCGGCGCCGCGAGGCGCTGCACCGCGCCCCGCGCCGTGACCAGCAGGTCGACTGCCTGCCGTCCGCTGGCGTGGCCGCCCTTGAGCAGCACCGCCGCCGGACCCAGGCGGCACAGCGCCCGGGCCTGCGCGAGGAGCTCGGCCGGAGTGCGCGCCGGCCGCGCCTCCAGCAACGCTGCCGCCTCCGGAATGTTGGGCGTGAGCAGCGTCGCGCGTGGCAGCAGCGCGCGGCGCAGCAGCCGCGCGCCTGCCGCGTCGATGAGCCGGCCGCCGGAAGAAGACTCGAGCACCGGATCGAGCACCAGCGGCACGCGGGCGCGCGGCGGCAGGCTGGCGAGAACCGCCGCGACCGTCGCGCGCGTCGCCAGCATGCCGATCTTGACGGCGCCGACGCGGCGCGTGTCGAAGGCCGCCCCGATCTGCGCGCGCAGCAGCCACGGCGGCACCACGTGTACCGCGCGCAGCTGCGCGTCGGTCTGCGCAGTCACCGCGGTGACTGCGCACAGCGCGATCCCGCCGCAGTCGCGAATCGCCTGCACGTCGCGTGTCAGTCCGGCGCCGCCGCTCGAG
>JASHTN010000253.1 GCA_030040525.1 Gammaproteobacteria bacterium
TCTACTACAACGAGCTGTCGCCGACCGAGCCGGTGTGCACCACCGGCCCGAACGGTGAGTTCCTGCACACCGCCAGCGGCGCCTGCCAGAGCGTCGCCGGCACCATCAAGGTCGGCGGCAAGGACGTGATCACCGGCACGGTCGAGGTGATCCGCGACCTGCCGAACAACCTGGGTGTGGCGACCTTCTTCGACTACGGCAACGCCTTCGATCATTTCGGCACGCAGCTGTACTACTCCGCGGGGGTGGGCCTGCGGGTACGCCTGCCGGTGATGACGCTCGGCATCGATATCGCGCAGCCGCTCAACATGCCCGGCGCCGGCCCGCGCCTGCACATCAACTTCTCGCCGAAGCTTTGAGCATGGCCAGGCCACGCAGAATCGGCTTCCTCTCCCGGCTGCTGCTGATCGCCGCGTGCCTGCTGATCCTCGTCGTGGTGGTCGCGCCGGTGACGCTGGTGGGCGCGGCGCTGTTCACCGCGAGCGGCCTGCAGTTTGTGGTGCGGCACCTGCCCGAGCGGCTCGGCCCGGTGCGCCTGACGATCGTCGGCGTGCGCGGCACCATCCACTCGGGGCTGCACGTGGAGCGCGTGGAGATCGACCACCGGCTGGTGCACCTCACCTTCGAGGGCATCAGCACGCGCGTGGCGCTCAGACCGCTGCTGCTGCAGACGATCCGCGCGCCGGACACCAGCGTCGAGCGCGCGCTCATCGAGGTCAAGCGGCGCACCACGCCCTCCACACCGGGCCCACCCGACTTCCTGCCGCGCTGGCTGCTGATCAGCGTCGGGCACGCGCACGTCGCGGATGCGGTGCTCACGGTGTACACCGGCTTCCGCATGGAGATGACCGACATCAGCGGCGCTGCGGTCATCCGCCACAGCGCGATCCGCATCTTCAGCGCCGCGGGCCAGTGGCGCGACGCGCACCTCGCCGCGATCGGGGAGCTGCGCGCTACCGATCCGCTCGGGATCGAGGCGCAGGGGAATCTCGACTGGCGGCTGCCGGGTCAGCCGGTGTGGACCGTGCACGGCTCGGCGCGTGGCGATCTGAACGGCCTGAACGTCGTGGCGCAAGCCGTGAGCCCGTTCCGCGCCGACGTCAGCGGTCAGCTGCTCGATCTCACCGAGCACTTCCACTACGCCGGCGACGCCCGGGTGCAGAGCTTCGACCTGGCGGCCTGGGGCGCCGCGGGCCACCTGGGCGCCATCAGCGGCCGCCTCGCCATTACGGGCGATGCGCGGCAGTTCAGCGCGCAGGGGCCGCTCGTTCCGCAGGGGCTGCACGCCGGCGTGTTCGAGACGCAGTTCACCGGCGCGTATGCCGCACAGGTCCTCGAGGTCCGGCACGCGGAAATTCGCCACCTTGCCTCGGGCGCGCACGCCGCAGGCTCCGGCTCGATCGCCATGGTGGCGGGAGGACCGCGGCTCGATCTCAAGGGCAGCTGGAGCGACTTTCGCTGGCCGCTCGTCGGCCACGACGTCGCGGTCGAGAGCGCGGCCGGCGAGTTCACGCTCGCGGGCACGCTCCCCTACCAGGTGCAGGCGCGCGGCGACCTCAAGCCCGCGGAATTTCAGGCGCTGCACCTCGATGTCGACGGCACGCTCGGCAAAGACCGCTGCACCTTTGAGCGCGCGGATGTTGATCTCCTCGACGGCCATGCCAGCGTCCATGGCGAGGTCGTCTGGTCGCCGCACGCGGCCTGGTCGGTCGCGGGCACGGCCAGCGGCATCAATCCCGCGAGCCTGCGCGCCGACCTGCCCGGGAGCCTGAGCTTCGAGCTCGCAGCCGCGGGGCGTGGCTTCGGCGCCCACGGCGACCTCAGCGCCACGCTGAGCAATCTCGGCGGCAAGCTGCGCGGTGTGCGCGCCAGCGGCGGTGGCACGCTCGCGCACTCGGGCTCGACCTGGACCTTCGACAGAGTGCGCGTTGGACTCGGCGGCGCCAGTCTCGCGCTCGCCGGCCGCATCGACAACGAGGTCGACCTGCGCTTCGCGCTCGCGACCGAGGACCTGAGCCTGCTCGCCGCCGGGAGCCTTGGTACGCTCAAGGCCCAGGGCACGGTGCGCGGCACGCTGGCAGATCCGCTGATCGCCGCCAGCGCACATGCCAAGGGCGTGAGCTACGAGGGCGTGACGCTCGGGAGCCTGGATGCGGACGTCGACTTCGATCCGGACGCCCCCGGGCGCGAATCGCACATCGACGCGCGGCTGCGCGAGCTGCGCTTCCGCGGCCGCACGCTCGAGAGTGCCGCGCTCACACTCAGCGGCCCGCCGGAGGATTACACGCTGCGCCTGAGCGCACAGGCCACGGGACTCACCGCGACCGCACAGGCGCGCGGTCCCTACAGCCGCGGGGTGTTCGACGGGCAGCTGACGGCCCTCGCCCTCAGCGGCATGGACATGAATCTCGCGCTCGAGCATTCGGTGGCGCTCACGGCGTCGGCCGCCCGGGTGCGCGTCGACTGGCTGTGCCTCGCCGGTACCCCGGCCGCCGTGTGCCTGGACGGCGACTGGAGCCCGGCGCACTGGACCGCAAACCTCATGAGCAAGCAGCTGCCGCTTGCGGCGCTCACTGCGGGCGGCTCGCAGGCCGTGCAGTACGCGGGGACGATCGATGCGCTGTTGCGGCTGGCGGGCGGCGCCGAGCAGCCCGTCACGGGCACGCTGCGCGCACAGCTTCAGGATGCGGTGCTGTCGCACAAGCTGGTGAGCAATCGCATCGAGCACACCCGGATCGGCTCCGGCACGCTGACCGTGACGGCGACGCCGGCCGCAGTGAGCGCGGATGCCGAGCTGTCGCAGGGCGAGGTCGGAACTCTGAGCGCCAGGCTCGACGCGCAGCGCAGCACCGCTGCCTGGCAGGCCATGCCCTTGAGCGGCACGCTGCATGCGCAGACCGCGGACCTCGACCTGCTGTCGCTGTACTTTCCCGACATCGATCGGGCCGCCGGTCATTTCAACGCCGCCGTGGACGTCACCGGCACGCTCGGCGCGCCGCGCCTCGCCGGCGCGCTGCGGATCGCCGACGGCGAGCTCGACCTCTACCAGGTGAACCTGCGGCTGCGCCAGGTGGCGCTCGAGGCGCAGTTCACCGACGGTGGACTCGACTTCAAGGGCAGCGCGCAGGCCGGCGCGGGCAGCGCCGCCGCGAACGGACACCTCGAGTGGCACAACCTCCTGCCCTACGGCAGGCTGCACGTGCAGGGCACCAACCTGCGCGTCGCCGACATCCCCGAGGCGCAGATCGACGCCTCGCCGGACCTCGACTTCGACATCGAGGGCCGGCGCATCGCGGTCAGCGGCAAGGTGGCGATCCCGTACGCGAAGATCCAGCCTCGCGACATCACCAACGCGGTGCTGGTCTCCCCGGACGAGACGATCGTCGGCGCCGAGCAGGAAAGCCCGGCCAAGCGCTTCGCGGTGACGAGCATCGTCACCCTCACCCTCGGCGACAGGGTCTCGGTGGACGCCTCGGGGCTCACCGGGCGGGTCGTCGGCAGCGTCACCGTCAAGAGCGGCTTTGATGCCATTACGCGCGGCACCGGCGAGCTGTCGGTGGTGGATGGGCAGTATCTCGCCTACGCGCGCAAGCTCGACATCAAGACGGGCCGGTTGATCTTCACCGGCGGACCGATCGACAACCCCGGCGTCGACCTGCGCGCGCAGAAGCAATTCCCGGACGTGACCGCGGGTGTGAACGTGCGCGGCACGCTGCGCCAGCCGATCATGTCCTTCTTCTCCGATCCGCCGCTGCCGCAGTCGCAGATCGTCTCGCTGATCCTCGCCGGCGGCTCGCTGCAGTCGGCGCAGAATCCCAACAACGCGGCGATCGGTCAGGGCGCGGCACTGCTCGCCTCGCAGCTCGGCTCGCGCTTCGGGCTGCCGGATGTGAGCCTGGAGACCGACCCGAT
>JASHTN010000254.1 GCA_030040525.1 Gammaproteobacteria bacterium
CTGGTTCAAGACCGCGAGCGGCTCACCGTGGCGCCCGGCAGCCCCGGCACCGTCACCATCGCCTTCACCTCGGCGCGCTCCGACTACATCCTGAAAGTGATCCGCGACCGCCCGACGAGCGACTACAAATGGGACCGATTCGAGGGGGTTGAGGCGGTGCTCGCCAAGTACCGGCGCGTGCACGAGATCAACCGCACCGGCAGCATGCTCGACAACATCCTCTACTACAACCTCAAGCTCGAGCGCGCGTGGTTCGAGCCCGAGATGGCGGCGCAGCTGCTGCGCGCAGCCACCAACGCCGTGCAGCTTCAGGACGGCGCGCTGGTATTCAGATACCTGATCGTGCAGCGCAAGCTGACTCCGCTCAACGTGTTCCTGGAGACGGCCGCCGAGGACAAGGCGATCCGCGCCATCACCAACCTCGGCTTCTGCATCCGCAACAACGCCGCCGCCAACGTCTTCAACAAGGACTTCGATGCCCGCAACTACGGCGTGAGCCGCTACCTGAAGATCTTCCTTTACGATTACGACGCGGTGGAAGCGCTCACCGACGTCAAGGTGCGCAGCAACCGCGACCGCTGCGACGGCGAGGAGGACGTGCCCGGCTGGTTCTTCGAGCCGGGGGTGATCTTCCTGCCCGAGGAGATCGAGGCGGGCCTGCGGGTCCGCAACCGCACGCTGCGCCGCGCGTTCCGCGCCGCGCATGCCGACCTCATGACCGTCGAGTACTGGGAGGAGCTGCAGCGGGCGCTGCGCGCCGGCGAGGTGCCCGGCATCCGCACCTTCCCCGAATCCTGTCACCTGAGGGACTTCGGCGCCGAAACCATCACCGAATGAGGCGCGCTGCGGCCGCCGCGCGCCAGACGATCGACTAAGAGCGATGGCCTAGCCTAAGGGCGATCGGCTAAGGCCCCTCGTGCTCGGCGGCTCCCGGCAGCGGGCCCGGCGCGGCGCGGCTGCGCCTCGACCAGCGCAGCAGGCCCACGGCGTAGGTCCAGTAGTACCCGGCCAGCGTGCCGACCAGCAGCATGGTGATCGGCGTCAGCCCGCTCCCGGGCGGCGGCCCGGCCGCGGCCGCCCCGGGGAAGCCATTCACCGCGAAGCGATAGGCGATGCGGGCGATGAGCAGCGTCGAGAGGGCGACGCCCAGATGCGCGCTTGGGATATAGAAGAGTCCCTCCCCTGTCACCTCGTACTTCGTCAGACGCAAGCCGAGCACACCGAGGGCGACTCCGACGGCCACCCCGCACGCCAGGTAGCCGAGCGCTTCGAGGTGCATCGACGGAGAAAGAGCCAGCAGCGCAATCACGAGTGGAAACACGACGATCCGGATCCACACGCGCTTCACTGAGAGCTGCTGGCGACCGATCACGCGGCGAATTCTCGAGTACATGCGCCAGACGATGAGCGCGACGATCGCGCCGGTGATGAGGATCTGCTGCGGGGTGGGCTGCGCCATTTTTCAGAACTTTCACGGAATGGATGCGTCATTATGAAGAGCCGGGACGGTCTCGGCAAAGCGACAAGGAGGTCCTTTGAAGCGCGCCGACTCGCTAACCCTCGCCGCCATGAGTCTCGGCTACGGAGTGGTGCAGCTCGACGTGACGATCGTCAATACCGCGCTGAACAGCATCGGCACGGCACTCGGCGGCGGCATGTCAGGGCTGCAATGGATCGTCAGCACCTACACCATCGCATTCGCGGCCCTGATACTCACCGCCGGCACGCTCGGCGACCGTGTGGGCGCGAAGCGGGTGTTCACCGCCGGCTTCGCCATCTTTACCGCGGCCTCGCTCGCGTGCGCGCTGGCTCCCAGCATGGCAATCCTGATTGCGGGGCGTGCACTGCAAGGCGTGGGTGCTGCGGTGCTGGTGCCGAATTCCCTCGCGCTCCTCAATCACGCCTACCCGGACGAGCGGCGGCGCGGGCGCGCGGTCGGCATCTGGGCGGCCGGTGCCAGTCTCGCGCTCACCGCCGGACCCCTGGTTGGCGGCGCCCTGATCGCGCTCGTTGGCTGGCGCAGCATTTTCCTGGTTAATCTGCCGATCGGGCTCGCCGGGCTCTGGCTCACCGCGCGCTATACCGACGAGACCGCGCGCTCAGCAGATCGCGCGCCGGATTTCCCGGGCCAGGTGCTCGCGATTGGCGCGCTCGGGTGTCTCGCCGGTGCGATCATCGAAGGCGGGGCGCGCGGCTGGGGCGATCCCTGGGTGCTCGGCGGCTTTGCGACCGCGACGATCCTCGCCGCCCTCTTCGTCTTCGAGGAGAGCCGCCTGCCACAACCCATGCTGCCGCTGGCGCTCTTCCGGCGGAGGACCTTCTCGCTGATGTCGCTGGCCGGGCTCTGGGTGAATGTGGCGTTCTACGGCCTGATCTTCGTGTTGAGCCTCTACTTCCAGCAGGTCAACGACCTGTCGGCCTTGGCGACGGGACTCGCCTTCGTGCCGATGATGGGCGCGGTCCTGCCGGTCAACCTGCTCGCACCGCGCCTCAGCGAGAGAATCGGCGCCCCTGCCGTCATCGCGATCGGCGCCTGCATTGCGGCGGCGGGCTGCGCGGGGCTGCTGTTCATCGCACCGGGGACGGGCTACGCGGCGATGTGCGCGCAGCTGCTGGCGATGGGCGCCGGCCTTGGGCTCCTGGTGCCGCCGCTCACCTCGACGCTCCTCGGCAGCGTCGAGAAGTCGCGCTCGGGCCTCGCCGCGGCGGTGCTCAACTCCGCGCGGCAGACCGGCAGCGTGCTGGGCGTCTCGCTGTTCGGCTCGCTCGCCGCCCACGCGAGCGGCTTTATCCCCGGGGCGCACGCCGCGCTCGGCGTCTCGACCGCACTGCTCCTCGGTACGGCGCTGGTCAGCCTCGGCGCCCGCGCCGAGGCGCGGGGGCGCGTCAGGGCGCCTCGATGTGAACCATAGCCACCTTGCCAGCGCCGCTCTCGGCGAGCACTAGCGCGCCGTCGCGCGTCGGCATCATGTTGCGCACCACGCCGCCGCCCGAGGGAATCCCCCAGGTCTGGAACTTCTCCGTGCGCGGGTCGAAGCGCACCAGCGTGTTCGGGCGCACGCCGGATTCGCTGTACCAGATGACGCCGTCGAGCGCGGTGATGCCGTAGGGCTGAGAGTCCGGACCGCCCGGAGAAGCCCACTCCTTCACCGCACCGGTCTGCGGGTCGAAGCGCCCGAGGCAGCCGCGCGCGTAGTCCGAATACCAGATGACGTCGTCGGCCGTGATGCCGAGCCGCCGCGGTCGCGTCGCGGGATTCGGCAGCATGTGCTCGTGAATCCCCATCGTGCGGGGCTCGATCTCTCCGATCCGGTTGGTGCCGAACTCGGCAAAGAACGGCACGCCCTTCGAGCTGATCACCATCCCGTAAGGCAGGGCGTGAGCCGTCGGAACCGTGACCAACTTGATGTCACCGGTGCGCGGGTTGAGCCGCCCGACCATGTTGGCGCCCTGCACCGTGAACCAGAGAATGCCGCGCCGATCGAAGACCGGCGTGTGCGGGTCGCCCGCGCGCGGGTCAGGCATCTTGTAGTCGGTAATCCTGCCGGTCTTCGGGTCGAGCTTGCCGATGTAGGCGGCCGAATTCGCGGTGAACCAGATGTCGCCGGCTTTATCCTCGGTGAGCCCATGAGGGCCTGAGCCCGGGATGTTGGTCCGATACTCCTTGATGGTCCCGGTCGTGGGATCGATGCGTCCGAGGACACTCGCATGCTGGCCCGTGTACCAGAGCGCGCCGTCGGCGGCCGCCAACGGATCATGCGGGAAGGCGCCCGGAGTCTCGACCGCCCATTCGCGGAAGGTCACCTGGACGCTCCCCGAAATCAGGGTCGCCTGCGGGTGCTCCTTCTCCGGGAAGCTTCGCGCGAGATAGTCGGTCAGCACCGGCACCTGCTCGGGGGTGAGCGTCACGCCGATGTGCATCATCTGGCTGACGACCCTGTCCCAGCCCGCACGGCTGTAGCCGGGCGACTTGAGCCGGGTCGCATCGTGGCAGCTCACGCACTTGGCCGCAGCGATGTCGCGACCGGGGCCGGGCGGCAGCGCATTTGCATTAGCGGCCGTAGGTGTAGCCTGACTCCATGCAGGAACAGAAATCACTACGCATGCGCAGCCAGCGATGAGGCGAAGGAGTTTGATCATTTGAGGTCGTCCGAGGTCCCACCTCCGGAACAGAGAGGGCCCGACAGATCTTCGCAGCGAAGCCATTTGCGACTTCCGAGTGTCGAGGCACTGCCTCAACGTGCCCGGTCTTCGGATTGCACCAGAGAGAGTGAGAACGACCCTCGCCCTTGAGATAGCAACCTCGCGCTCGATGATTGCAGTGAACTCGTTTCGCATGAAAAGAGTATACCTCGCAACGGCGCCAAGGGTCCCTGAGGGCGCCGAGTCCTTGGCCGTCTAAGGGGGAAGTTAGGCGGCAACCTCCTCGAAGGAGAACTGTGGAGCGCCCGCGCGAACAGAAGCGTGTCCGTGTCTTCAAAGTACCTAACCTTCATGGCACGAAATCTCTGTCAAAGAATGCGTTGTGAATCGTCTCGCCGTCAGGCAGCAGGATAACGCGGAGATATCGATTGTTCATCTCTGGCACCTGGCACGGCGCGCTGAATCCATGCGTCTTGAATCAGCGCTCGGTCAGGACGCTGACGTATCGTCTCGAAGTAACGCGTGGCCTTCACACCACCAAGGTAACAGAATGCAGCGGCGCCGGGGCTTGCGCGGTTGACGCCTAACAGGAAATTAGCGTCACCTTACCTCACGGCTCCCGTCTCGCGTCCCCGCCTGCCCAGTACACAACGCCTTCACAGGGCGCGAGGAGCCGATCGAGGCGCTGCAGATGCCCCAGGGTTCGGATCAGCGCGAATCCTCGGATTTCGGCGTGCGGCAGAGCTGCTTGCAGACGGATCGTCGCCGCGAAAAGCGTGCGCCCCTTGGTAATGACGTCATCGATAAGAATGATCTTCTCTGGGGTCTCGAATGGTCGTTTGCCGACCCGGAACGATTGGTAGTGCTCCTGCACGGTCGGCCGCATACCGGCGGGCGCCTGCGACGACTTGCGGACGGCGAACCGGCGCTGCAGCGCGATCCAAGTGGCCCGCGCCAGGCCGAACTCTCTAAGGGCCAAGGCGAGATGTGCCGCGGCCCACGGCGCGGTATCCGCGGGCTCGCTGCCCGGGATCGGCACGAGAACCGGAGCTCCCGCGAAGACACCGTGAAAGTATCCGTGCCGCGCCGCCAGCTCGGGCACCGCGGCCGCGTAACGGGGAAGCCATACCGGGTCGCTGTGCTTGATCCGCTCGCACACAAGCCGCGAGCCCTGCGAAACGAGGCCCGTGCCACGCGGTGAGTACACAAAGCAGGAGGCGAACGCGACGCTCAGCGGCCGCCTGTGTTCAGAGAACCACGGCGTGTAACTGAGGCTTGTCACTGGATCACAGGCCGAGATCATCCTCGGCGGTACGCTCGGTGGCAGTTTCCCGTTCTGTGGCGTCGCGTTCACGGGCGCTCTCATGGCGTATCCGTAGCCATATCTCGCGCGCTTCTCGGCGCAGTCCTTCGAGGTCCTTTGGATGGTCCGCGGAGTGCGTCTCCGGTGATTGCTCGCGCTCCATGTTCTGGGCTGAGCCCGACGACCGAGCCGACACTGGCAACGTCGGGATTGCGGACTGCTCTGCGGACTTTCCGCCCTGGCGCTCGAGGCGCCTTTGCACACGCGCGTGATACTCCGCCCGCAGCTGCTCGGCGACGAAACTGCGCACACCGCGCCGCTCGATCTTCAGAGCCACAAAAGGAATCCTCAGCGACTCCCGATCGATGCCCTGAGCAGCGAGGCTCCTGTGGTCGACTCGCGCATCAATTTGCGCTTCCTTCAGCGCCTGATTAGTCAGCGTGGCCCAGCGTTCCCTCAGAGCTACAAACTCCTGGCGCGAATCGGGAAGCTGACGCCTGCGCCGCTGCCGGGCGTGCATGTCCAACCCTGTCTTCGCTCCCAGTCCGGCAGGAGTGACCTCGCGCGTAGTGGTGAGCAGGTGAGCATGAAAGTTTCGCGGGTCCCCGTCCGCTCTGGGCTCATGTACCGCCAGATCCACTGCCACTTTATAGCGCTCGGCGATCTCAATGGAGAGTGCCCGTGCCAGAGCAAGGCGCTGCGTCGGCGACAGCTCGGAAGGCAGCGCCACCTGGTATTCTCGTGCCACGCGCGAGTCATGTCGCTTTTCGGCTCGCTCGGCCGCATTCCAAAGCTTCTCGCGGTTGCCAGCCCACTCGGCGGCGGCGCCCGCGACATGTGCCGGCAGGAAGATCTCCGTGTGTAACACGTCCCGGCGCCGTGAGTAATTGTAGAGCTGTCCGTTGCGCTCATCGCGTAAGCGCTCGCCGGCGCGATAGGCAGCGGCGGCGGTCGCTCGTCGGCCGGCGCTGCGACCGACGCTGTTGATCTGCATATAAAATATGGCCACTGTGCGCTCTCAGGAGACGAAGTTCACGCGCAGCCAGACCTTCGACGATGCAGTCTTGAGGTACCCGGTGAGATCCGGCAGCTGCTCGAGCTCAGACGGCATCACCGCAATCTCCGTCACACGCTGCTCACTCACGCTGCTCGAGCGACGTAACGCGCGCGCCGAGAACCAGCCTTCACGATCGCGACCGCGAGAGGTCTGCCGGCGGACAACTTCACGCTCGCCGATGAGGCGCGAGGCGAACTGCGACGTGCCGCCGTGCTCACTGCCGGCACAGCGTAGGATCAAAGTGTTCCCGCAGTTTTCCACGATTGTCTGGGCCTCGCCCGCGCCGTAAGTGCTCGAGACCTGCGCGATGGACTGAAAACCCAACACGCAGCGGCCGCCGAATTTTCGCAGCCGGGCGAGCGCATCTTTGAGCCCATCAATGGCGCCGAGCGAGTCGAGCTCATCGACGACGAACCACAGCCGCTGGTCAACATCCGGTTGATGCATGGCTTCGAAGATGGCCAGGCGCATCCAGGCG
>JASHTN010000255.1 GCA_030040525.1 Gammaproteobacteria bacterium
CAGCTCCTCTCCTACGTGCCGCTCGCCGCGCACATCCGCCGCGTGCTCGACGAGCGCGCGAGCCACACGGCGCCGAAGAGCCGCTTCTTCGACGAGCTCGAGGACTACATGGCAGAGGACGCCGCGGAGCAGACGCTGCGCACCATCATCAGCTGGGGGCACTACGCGGAGGTGTTCGCCTACGACGACCACCGCCAGGTGTTCACGCTCGAGAACCCGGCCTGAGCCTGCAGCGCATGCCGGAGACGTAAAAAAGGTGGGGTGGCGGGCACCGCCCGGCCACCCCTTCAGGAGGATGCGCAAAAGGTGACATACCCGGGGCGCGCCAGGTGTTGTGATCCGGCAAAGAAATGCAAAGAATTCTGCGCACGATGGCCTGTCGCCGCGGCGAATGGCGGGAGGCGAGTATCGTCCCGGGAGTGACCGACATGCCGGAATCAGCGGGGGGAGAGGCGCGGCCGAAGCTGCTCATCGTCGACGACGATCGCGAGCTGTGCGCCATGCTGGCGGAGTATCTCGTTCCCGAGGGGTTCGTCACGCAGACCGCGCCGACGGGCCCGGCGGGGCTCGAGCAGCTGGCGCGGGAGCCTGCCGACCTCGTGGTGCTGGATGTGATGCTGCCGGAGCTGTCGGGGTTCGAGGTCCTGAAGCGCATCCGCGCGACCAGCCGCGTGCCGGTCATCATGCTCACCGCGCGCGGCGAGGAGGTCGACCGCGTGGTGGGGCTCGAGCTCGGCGCCGACGACTATCTCGCCAAGCCCTTCAGTCCCCGCGAGCTCGTGGCGCGCATCCGCGCCGTGCTGCGGCGCACGCCGGGTGAAGCACCGGCCGGCCCCGCGGTGCTGCAGTGGGGGCCGCTGCGTCTCGACCTGCGGGCGCGGCGTGCCGGCGTCGGCGACAGCGATCTGGAGCTCACTTCTGCGGAGCTGCGGATACTGGAGCTGCTGGTGCGTGCCGATACCCGCACGGTGAGCCGCGACGAGCTCATGACGCGCGCCCTCGGCCGGCGGCTCCTGCCGACCGACCGCAGCCTCGACACCCACGTGAGCAACCTGCGCCGCAAGCTCACCAGGTTCACCGACCGGGTGAGCGTGCAGAGCGTGCGCGGTGCGGGCTATGCGCTTACTCTCGAGGCGGCACCCTCCGGCGCCGCGCAGTCCTGACCGCAGCCATGCACTCGCTCTATTGGCGGATCTTCCTGGCCTTCTGGATCGCGCTCGCGCTGATCCTGGTCGGCACCCTCACCGTTGCCGTGAATGCGACCGCGCATCGCACCGATAAGCCCTGGGTGCAGCGCGGGCAGCTGTTCGCACAGGCGGACCGGGCCTTCGAGTCCGGCGGGGCCGGGGCGCTCAAGAGCTGGCTGGGCTCGCTCGGCGGCGAGCCCTTCAGCCGCACCTTCGTGATCGGCCCGGACGGCCGGGACGTGCTCGGCCGGCCGCTGCCACAGTTCCTCAACACGCTGCCCGGCGGTACGGCGGCGCGCGGCGCGGCGGCGGCCGGCCGGGCGGGCGCGATCGCCCCGATCGGCGGCATGCTGGTGCTGGTCGATGCGGGCGGGCACACCTGGCACGTGGTCGTGGGGCCCGTGCGGGAGACCCCGCGCCTGTTCGGCGAGCTGGAGCTGCCGGGCGTGCCGCTGACGCTGCTGGTCATCGCGCTGGTGGTCAGCGGCGCGGTGTGCTTCTTTCTCGCGCGCTATCTCGCCGCGCCGGTCGACACGCTCCGGCGCGCCACCCGGCGGATGGCCGCGGGCGACCTGAACGTGCGCGTCGTGCCGGCGCTCAAGGGCCGCCAGGACGACCTGGGACTCCTCGCCTCCGACCTGGATGCCATGGCCGAGCGGCTGCAGCATCTCCTCGAGACCAAGGAGCAGCTGCTGCGCGACGTCTCACACGAGCTGCGCTCGCCGCTGGCACGGCTGCAGATCGCGCTCTCGCTGGCGCGGCGCGAGGAGAATGCCGCGGAGCGCCACCTGGCGCGCATCGCCTGCGAGGCCGATCGGCTCGAGCAGCTCATCGCCCGCACGCTGAAGCTCGCGCGCCTCGAGCGCGCCGTGCACGCCCTCGAGCACACCGGCGTCGACGTCGGCGCACTCCTCAGGAACATCGCCGCGGACGTCGCCATCGAGGCGGATGCGCAGGGCTGTCTCGTCAACGTGCAGGCGGAGCCGGACCTCGTGGTGTCGGGAGATCCGGAGCTCTTGCGCAGCGCCTTCGAGAACGTGATCCGCAACGCCGTCAGCTACAGCCCCGCCAACACCCTGGTCGCGGTCGGCGCACGGCGCACGGCGGCGGCCGCGAGCGCAGAGCCTGCCGTCGAGATCACCGTGCGCGACCGCGGCCCCGGCGTGCCGGACCGGGATCTCGAGCTCATCTTCGAGCCTTTCTACCGGGTCGAGGCGGCGCGTGAGCACCGCACCAGCGCGGGCGAGGGCCTCGGTCTTGCGATCGCGGCGCGCGCGGTCACTCTGCACGGCGGCGCCATCCGGGCACGCAACCAGCCGGGCGGGGGACTCTCGATCACGATCACGCTGCCGGCGCAGCCTGCAGAGCACGCCTCTCAGTCCGGGGAGACCGCCGCGGCGTAAGTTGCCAGCCGCCCGCCGCGCGGGCGATGCTTGCCGTGGATGCAGGCGACCCTCAACCCACTCAGTGAGCCGGCGTGGCTCTGGGGCGCGATTCGCGCGACCGGCGCACTCGCGAGCGGCGTCATCGATGGGCGCGAGGCTGCTACGGCGCTCGCCGACCTCGAGCACGGTTCGGCGCTCGGCGGTCGGCTGGAGGAGCTGCGCGGCCGCACGGTACTCATCGTCACGCACAGCCAGCGGAGCGCGGCGCTCGCGCTGATTGAGCTCGACGGCGTGGCGCGGCGGCTGGTGCTGTCCACGCCGGATCTCGCGCCGAGGCATCTGCCGCTCGTCGTCACCACCGCGCGGGCGGATGCCTGCGTGCGCGATGCGGCGAGTCCGGCGACGCTAGCCGTCCCCATGGCGCTCACGGTCACTCTCAGCGCGCGGCCCGAGTCCCCCGCCCCGGTGCGGCGGCGCACCGAGACCACCGAGTGGATCCTGCTGACCTCGGGAACGACCGGTGTGCCGAAGCTGGTGCAGCACACGCTCGGCAGCCTCACCAGCGCCCTCGCTCACGGACGGCCGCTGCCGGGCAGAGCGCTCTG
>JASHTN010000256.1 GCA_030040525.1 Gammaproteobacteria bacterium
CCGGCACGCCAAACACGCGGAAGGCTCGGTGCTGGTGGAGTTCGGCGACACCCAGGTGCTGTGCACCGCCAGCGTCGAGGACACGGTGCCGCAGTTCCTGCGCGGCAAGGCGCAGGGCTGGATCACCGCCGAGTACGGCATGCTGCCGCGCTCGACTCACACGCGCTCGGCGCGCGAGGCGACGCGCGGCCGGCAGAGCGGCCGGACGCTCGAGATCCAGCGGCTCATCGGCCGCTCGCTGCGCGCGGTCGCCGACCTGCGCGCGCTCGGCGAGCGCACCATCACGCTCGACTGCGACGTGCTGCAGGCTGACGGCGGCACGCGCACCGCCGCCATCACCGGCGGCTACGTGGCGCTCGCCGAAGCCTGCGAGCGGCTGGTCGAGCGGCGCGAGATCGCGGCGAGCTTTCTGCACGGTCAGGTGGCCGCGGTCTCGGTCGGCATCGTCGGCGGAGTGCCGGTGCTCGACCTCGATTACGCCGAGGACTCGCAGGCCGAGACCGACATGAACGTCGTGATGAACAACGGCGGAGCGTTCGTCGAGATCCAGGGCACCGCCGAGGGCCACGCGTTCCGGCGCCACGAGCTCGATGCGCTGCTGAATCTCGCCGCCCACGGCATCGGCGAGCTACTGGCGCTGCAGGCGCAGGCGCTGCGGGAGCTGTGAGCCGGGTCATCCTGGCCAGCTGCAACGCCGGCAAGCTGCGCGAGCTGGCCGCGCTGCTCGCGCCGGCGGGTTTCGAGCTCGTGCCCCAGGATGCGCTCGGCGTTGCGCCCGTAGCCGAGACCGGCGCGACCTTCCGCGACAATGCCCTCATCAAGGCGCGGCACGCCGCGCACGCCAGCGGACTTGCGGCGCTCGCCGACGACTCGGGGCTCGAGGTGGACGCTCTCGGCGGGCGCCCCGGCGTGCACTCGGCGCGCTACGCGCGCGACGGCGCGAGCGATGCCGAGAACCTCGCGCGGCTGCTCGCGGAGCTCGCCGCGGTGCCGCTGCCGCAGCGCCGCGCGCGCTACCAGTGCGTGATCGTCTGGCTGAGCGGGCCTAAGGACGCCGCGCCGCTCGTGGCGCGGGGCACCTGGGAGGGACACATTGCGCTCGGGCCGCGCGGCAGCGGCGGTTTCGGCTACGACCCGGTGTTCGTGCCGGCGGGCGGGGAGCGCACCGCAGCGGAGCTGCCCGCGGCGGAGAAGAACGCCGTGAGCCACCGCGGGCAGGCGCTGCAGGCGCTGCTCGGGCAGCTGCGCGCCGCGGGCCTCACCGCCCCGGCGTATATTCGCGCCCCATGAAGCGCGGCCGGCTGTTCGTGATCGCCGCCCCGTCGGGCGCCGGCAAGACCTCGCTCGTCAAAGCGCTGCTCGCGCGGCTGCCGCAGCTGCGACTGTCGATCTCGCACACCACCCGCACGCGCCGGCCGACGGAGACTCAGGGTCTCGAGTATCACTTCGTGACGCCCGCGGAGTTCGAACAGCTCACCGCGCGCGGCGAGTTCCTCGAGCACGCGCGGGTGTTCGACAATCTCTACGGCACCTCGCGCGCCTACGTCGAGGGCCAGCTCGCGCAGGGAGGTGACGTGATGCTCGAAATCGACTGGCAGGGCGCGCAGCAGGTGCGGCGCGCCATGCCGCAGTGCGTGAGCATCTTCATCCTGCCGCCGTCGCGGCAGGCGCTCGCCGAGCGCCTCGCGCGCCGGGCCACCGACACCCCGGAGGTCATCGCGCGGCGCCTGCGCGACGCCGCTGCCGACATGTCCCACTACCGCGAGTTCGACTACGTCGTGGTGAACGACGATTTCGAGCGGGCTGTCGCCGAGCTCATCGACATCGTGGCGGGCCGCGGGGATCAGTTGCGCAGCGACCGGGTGCAGCTCGCGGGACTGCTCGACGAGCTGTTGCCGCCCTGACGGGCCGCGGACGGGTGCGATGCTGCACGAAGACACGGTGATCGCAACGCTCGCGCTCGGCCTGGCGTTCGCCTTCGTCTTCGGGCTGCTGGCGGTGCGGCTGCGCCTGTCGCCGCTCGTCGGCTACCTGGTGGCCGGCATCGCGCTGAGTCCCAACACCCCGGGCCTGGTCGCCGATACGCACATCGCGCCGCAGCTGGCCGAGATCGGGGTGATGCTGCTCATGTTCGGAGTCGGCACGCACTTCTCGCTCCGCGACCTCATCGCCGTGCGCAGGGTCGCGATTCCCGGCGCGCTCGCCCAGATCGCCGTGGCTACCGCGCTCGGCATGGGCGTCGCGCACCTGTGGGGTTGGACCCCCGGCGCCGGGCTCATCTTCGCGCTGGCGCTCTCGGTGGCGAGCACGGTGGTGCTGCTGCGGGCGCTGGAGCAGCAGGGAACGCTAGCGAGCGAGGACGGCCGCATCGCCGTCGGCTGGCTGGTCGTCGAGGACCTGATCACGGTGCTGGTCCTGGTGCTGCTGCCGGCGCTCGCTGCCCTGCTCGGCGGGGCGGCACCGGAGGGCGGCGGCTCTGCCGGCGCCGCCGGGCTTGCACGCACGCTCGGCATCACGCTCGGCAAGGTCGCGCTCTTCGTCGCGCTCATGCTCGTCGTCGGCGCACGCGTCTTCCCCTGGATCCTCGCGCGCGTGGTGCGCACCGGCTCGCGTGAGCTCTTCACGCTCGCCGCAGTCGCGCTCGCGCTCGGTGTCGCTTACGGGGCGGCGAAGCTGTTCGGCGTCTCGGTGGCGCTCGGCGCCTTCTTTGCCGGCATGGTGATCAGCGGCACGGACGAGAGCCACACCGCCGCAACCTATCTGCAGCCGTTGCGCGATATGTTCTCGGCGCTGTTCTTCGTCGCCGTCGGCATGCTGTTCGACCCCGCGGTGCTCGTCCGCCACCCGCTCGAGGTCCTCGAGGTGCTCGCCATCATCATCGCCGGCAAAGCCGCCGCCGCGCTCCTCATCGTGCGCCTGCTCGGCCGGCCGCCCTCAACCGCGCTGACCGTGGCCGCCGGGCTCGCACAGATCGGCGAGTTCTCCTTCATCCTCGCGGTGATGGGGGTGAGCCTGAAGCTATTGCCGCCCGAGGGTGAGAGCTACATCGTCGCGGGGGCGCTCTTCTCGATCGTGCTCAACCCGGTGCTCTTCGCGCTCGCCGGACGGCTCGGCCCGAGGCGCGCCGCGGCGCCCGTTTAGGGTACTGCGTCACTTTGTGGCAAGGCGCGGTGTGGCACGGTGTTGCCTCGCGCAACTCTCGCTCTAGAGCAGAGCGATACGGCCGGCGGTAGTCGCTGCCACGACTACTGTCGTTCCACAACTAGCTCTTAAGTAGTTTCTTAAGCCAACTCGTATCTTCAATGATTCAACGCATATCGGATACACCTGGCTTCTTCCGAACCTTTGTTTTCTTCCTTCCCATATGCGGCGATGTTCTTGTCACCGTGGTGGACCGCTGAAATCTTCCGCATGCATGTCTTTAGCTGTTCGTCCCGGCGGCTCTCGAACACTCTGTCTGCCGCGGCCCTTTGGCGCTCATTGGCGCGGGAACTCCTGATTTGCACCCAAGCAAATATCACCGCGGCAAGCAAAACGGCTGTTTGACACCAATATGCATAGGTTTCGCCCAGAAGGTTGTGTTCGATTGGTGTTAGCGCTGGTGTACAGACTGTTGCCGTCTGCATATGCCCCCCAAACGAAACGAGGGCCAGCAATGGCCCTCGTTAGCGATCACCGATTGGCGCGCGAGACCCTACTAAAATCCCTCGTCGTCATCTTGAAAGCAGGCGTGCATGCGGCACCTCCAGGCAACTCTATGGGGCCAATACCGCATAAAACGCACGGGCCGGCCTTCTGCTCTGTCTAAATCGCCCTGTCCATCGCATTTTAACTTAATCTTGATCAGGGCAGTACCCTGCTTTGAAGGTCCGGATGCGGCGGCGCGGCGCCGGCATATGGCGCCAGAGGAGCACGAGCAGCAGCGCGGCGAGCGGCCACGGGCTCACGGAGCCGCCGCCGCCGTGGAAATAGGCCGGCGCCGGCGGCGTGCCCGGCGTGGTCACGGTGACGACGTTCGACAATCCGCTGGTACCACTGAGGCCGCCGGCGTCCACCCAGGCGACCGCGAAGTAGTAGGTCGTGCCCGGCGCGAGATTGCTGAAGCTCGCACTGGTGCCGGTTACGGCAGCGAGCGGTTGCGGATTGAAGCCGCCGTTCGCCTGCCAGTCGAAAGCGCTCGCCGCGTACACGTTGTACGCCGTGCCACCACCACCGGTGCTCCAGGTCAGTGCGACCGTGCCGCTGCTGTTGCTGCTGCCGGTGAGGCTGACGGGGGCTAACGGAATGCCGCTACCGAATTCGAACACCGTACCGAGGCCGTCCAGACCGCCGGCGGAGGTGGTGCCGTAGAAGTCCCCGCTGGCCGCCTGCACTAGCGCGGCAGCCGGATTCTCCCCGTCGGCGACGGCGAAGGAATACAGGGTCGTCAGAGCGCCGCTCGTGGTGATCTCGAAGATGGTTCCCACGCTGCCGCTGCAGCGCCCCGCCGTCAGGCAGCCGTTCGTGCCGCCGCCGGTGGTGCCATAGAAGTCTCCGTCGGTCGCGTCGATCAGGCCGTTGGGCGCGAACCCGTCGCTCCCGCCCGTGAAGGAGTAGAGCGTCGTGAGCGTACCCGCCGGGGTGATTCTGAACACCGTGCCGCCGTTGTCCGCCCCGCCCGCGGAGGTCGTGCCGTAGAGGTTGCCGTCGGTGCCGAGCACCAGCGCGGCGGCAGGCCACGCGCCATTGGTGCCGTCGAAGGAGACCAGTGTCGTCAATGCGCCGCTCGCCGTGATGCTGAACACGGTGCCGAGGTTGTCGGTGCCTCCCTGACTCGTAGTGCCGTAGAAGGCGCCTCCGGACAGCTGCAGCAAGGCCGCCTGCGGCAGCGCGCCGTCCGGCCCGCTGAAGTTGTGGAGCGTCGTGAGCGCGCCGGCCGGGGTGATGCGGTAGACGGTGCCAGCGCAGCTCGTGCCGCCGGTGGTCGTGCCATAGAAGTTGCCATCGCTGCCCTGCACCACCGCGGAGTTGTAGATCGGGCAGGGATTGGCCGGGAACGAGGCTAGCACGCTGAACGCGCCGGCGAGGCTCAGCTTGAAGACGGTGCCGTTGTCGTAGGCGCCGCCGGCGGTCGTCGTGCCGTAGAGATTGCCGTCCGCGGCCTGAATGAGGTTCGACTGCGGGCCGATGCCGTCGGCGCTGTTGCTGAAGGTATAAAGCGTCGTCAGCGCGCCCGTCGGCGTCAGCCGAAAGATCGCGCCCGGCGGCGCGGCGGCAGTGCCGTAGAAATTGCCGTCGCTCGCCTGCACCAGCGAGCCCTGCGGTGAGCCGTCGGCCTGGCTGAGGAACCCCAGTGTGAGGAGCTGCGGCTCGGCCGGCTGCGCCGACGCTGCCGTCGGCCCGAGCCCGAGCGCCAACCCCGCCAGCACCACCGGCAAGCTGCAATCGCGCACGCGCATGGGGGTTCCTCCCTGCGAAGCTGGTGCCAGATCGTAACGCGGCCCAGGGGAGCGGGTTGACGACCCGGTCACAGGCGTCAACGTCGCGCAAGCCGCGAGCCGCAGACGGTAACGACCGTTGCCCCGGGAATGCGGGTCGCGGGCGGCCAGGAACACTGCTCGCCCAGCGGGGCGAGGGCGAACTGAATTTTCGAAGGTGAACCGCCCAGTCGTCGAGCCGCGCGCGTCCCAGTCGGCCGGTGAGGCGATAGGGATGCTGCGCGACGATCAGCTCGCCACCTCGAGTCCGCGGCGCCGCTGGCCCGGGGGGGTCTGTTTCGCTTATAGTTAAAGGCTCTGCGCGCCGCTTGTGGCGCGCTCCAAGCAGCATCCGATCATGGCCCGAATCACCGTAGAAGACTGTCTGCAGAACGTCGACAACCTGTTCCAGCTGGTGCTGCTCGCGGCCCAGCGCGCGCGGCGGCTCGCCAACGGGGCCGAAGCGACGGTTC
>JASHTN010000257.1 GCA_030040525.1 Gammaproteobacteria bacterium
TCCGGCCTCGCGCAGCAGCCGCTTCATGACGTCCTTGTCCATGCCGATGGCAGAGCCGAGGACACCGGCACCGACGTAGGGAATGCCGGCGAGCTCGAGCAGGCCCTGGACGGCACCGTCCTCACCCAGCGTGCCGTGGAGCACCGGGAACACGACGTCGATCTGTCCGACCGTCGGGTTCTGTGTCGGCCCCTGAGGTGCCGCCGACAGCTGCACCGGCAACCCGGGCTGCACGCGGACGAGCCGGGGATCCCGCTCGCTGGCGAGGAGCTTCCGCGGATCCTGCGCCAGCCAGCGACCCGCTTTATCGATGCCGATCAGAACCGGCTCGAAGCGGGACCGGTCGAGCGCGGCGAGCACGTTGCGCGCCGAGAGGATCGATATCTCGTGCTCGGCGGACTGGCCGCCGAAGAGAATGGCCACTCTGATCTTTGTCGCTTGGGACATTGGATTGCTACGCCGCCAAGCCGCCGGGTGGCGCGCCCGCGTCGGTGATCAGATGGCACGGCGGCATACGCGGCGAGTGTACTATCTGCAGCTCGTGATCGGGCCGGGAGGCAGCCGTATGGCCGGGAGTAGCGTCGTCTTCGCGATGTATCCGAACGTCACGCAGCTCGATGCCACGGCGCCGTTCGAGGTGTTCTCGCGGCTGCCGGATACGCGCTGCGTGCTCGCGTCCGTCGAGGGCGGAACCGTCGAGTGCTCGGGAGGACTGGCGCTGACGCAGGTCGTGCGACTGGCGGATGTCCCGGGCTGCACGCTGCTGTGCGTTCCGGGTGGCTACGGCTGTATCGCCGCCATGGATGACGAAGCTTACCTCGCCGCGCTGCGGCGGCTCGCCGCAACCGCGCGCTATGTCACCGCGGTGTGCACGGGGTCGCTGCTGCTCGGTGCGGCGGGGCTGCTGCGCGGGCGGCGTGCCGCGTGTCACTGGGCGTGGCGCGGACTGCTCGCCGAGTTCGGCGCGATCCCGGATTCGGGCCGGGTGGTGCAGGACGGCTCCATCATCACCGGCGGCGGGGTCACGGCGGGCATCGACCTGGCGCTTGCCGTGATGGCGGAGATTGCAGGTCCGGCACATGCGCAGACCGTGCAGCTCACCCTGGAGTACGCGCCGGCGCCACCGTTCGAGAGTGGCCGGCCGGAGACCGCACGACCGGAGATTCTGCGGGCGGCGCTCGCTCGGGTCGCCGCCGTACGCGCGGAGCGCGATGCGGCGGTGAGACGGGCGGCGGCGCGGCTCAAGGTGGCGGCAGGGGGAGGCGCCTGAGGTCCTTTCGGGACAGTGAACCCAGTCTGTTAGGTGTTGGAAAAGCGGGCGATGAACGGGCGGGCCGGCCCGTTTCGTCGCAGAACTGTGGAGGTGTTCACAGTCGCTAAGGGGTGAGTGCGTGCTTAAGTCGGGACCTCGGGAGGAGGTCTCATGATTGTGCGTATCTGGCACGGCCGGACGGCGCGGAACATGGCGGACGAGTACGCGTCTTTTCTGGCGCGGCGTGCAGTGCCGGAGACGCGCGCACTCGCAGGCAATCTCGACGTGTCGGTCCTGAGGCGCGACGACGGTGACATCACCCACTTCGTCACGGTCACGCGCTGGGCGTCGGAAGATGCGGTCCGCGCATTCGCCGGGCGCGACATGCTCAAGGCCAAGTACTACCCCGAGGACACCGGCTACCTGCTCGAGTTCGAGCCCGAGGTGCAGCAGTTCGAGGTGATCGCGCGGGGGCCGTAAGGGCGCGGCGTCTCGCCCAGGCGGGCCGCGCGCTGATGAGCACCCTCACCAGCCGATGCCGTAGTCCTGACCGAAGTTGCTGGCTGCTCCCCAGAGCGTGCCGTGCTCGCGGTCGACGAAGATCGCGGTGATGGGGCCCGAGGTGCGCTCCTCGTACTCGAGCTTGTAGCCCATGTTCGTGAGCTGGTCGCGCACCCAGGACGGAGTCTCGGAGTTCAAGGTGAGGCGGCCGGGGAAGGACTGGTGGTCGGCGAACGAGTCGCGCATCTGGTAGCTGGTGATGTTGGCGGCTTCCGCGGCCTGCTGGATGGTCATGCCGAAGTCGACGACGTTGAGGAAGAACTGCAGCAGGTTCTGGTCCTGGGTGTCGCCGCCCTGGACGGAGAAAACGAGGTAAGGCTTGCCGTCCTTCAGTGCCATCGAGGGACTCAGGGTTGCGCGTGGGCGCTTGCCGGGCTCGAGGACGTTGTAGGGATCATCGCGCGAGTCGAGCACGAAGCTCTGCATGCGTTGGGAGAGTCCGACGCCGGTGTGGCCGGCGATGACCGCCGGCGTCCAGCCGCCGCTCGGGGTCACGGAGATGGCCCAGCCGCTCTCGTCCGCCGCCTGGATGCTGGTCGTCCCCAGGCGGAAGGTGCGGTCGAACTCGGCCATGGTGATCGGCGGCTGCGCGGGCATGCGGCTGTGCCAGGCAGCGAGGTAGTTGAGATAGGGGTTCTTGCCACCCTGGTACGGGTAAGGGTCGCCGGGGCGGATGTCCGGATCGTTGTGGTCGGGATTCACCAGCTTGGCGCGGTCGCGTGCGTAGGCCTTGGAGAGGAGCCCCTCGATCGGCGGTGGCGGTGAGTACGCGGGGTCGCCGTAGTAGAAATCGCGGTCGGCATAGGCGAGGTTCATCGCCTGATAGAGAGTGTGGATGTAGCGGGCGCTGTCGTAGCCCATCGGCCTCAGGTCGAAGTTCTCGAGGATGTTGAGGGCCTGCAGCATCACGGGGCCCTGCACCCAGGGCTGGAGCTTGTAGACCTCGATGCCCTTGTAGCTCGTGCGCACGGGCTCTTCGATCTTGACTCTCCAGTTGGCGAGGTCGGCGAGCGTGAAGAGTCCGCCCTGCGCGCGCACCGCGGCGACGAGATCGTGCGCGATGTCGCCCTTGTAGAAGCGGTCGTAGGCGGCGTAGATAGCTTCCTTGCGGCGCTTGCCGTGTTTCAGGGCGTCGCGCTCGGCTGCGACGAGCTTGCGCAGCGTTGCAGCGAGATCGGGCTGGCGGAAGATCTCGCCGGGCAACGGTCCCTCGTGCGCCTGGCCTAAGTGCGGCAGCATGATGCGCCGGGAGTCGGGCCACTCTTTCAGCTTGTCCTTATAGTGCTCGATGACGTTCGACAGCGACTCGTCCATCGGAAAGCCGTCGGCCATCTCGATGGCGGGCTCGAGCACCTGGGCGAGGCTCATCGTGCCGTACTCGGCCAGCATGGTCACGAGGCCGCCTGGGGTACCGGGGGTCACCGCGGCGAGCGGGCCGTACTCGGGCGGGTAGCGCATGCCGAGCTTGTGGAAGAGCTCAGGCGTCGCGCCGGTGGGCGCAGCGCCGAGCGCGTTGATCGCGATCACCTTGCCGGTGTGCGGGTTGTAGATGAGTGCCTGCGTCTCACCGCCCCAGGAGAGGGTGGTCCAGGCGGTGGTGACCGCGCCGAGCATGGCGCAGGCGGCATCGATGGCATTGCCGCCCTGCTGGAAGATCCGGGCGCCGGCGCTGGCCGCGATGGGCTTGCCCGTGACGGCCATCCAGTGCCGGCCGTAAAGGGGCGGCTTCTGCGTCCTGCCCTGGGCCGCGGGGCCGCCGAAGACGGCACTTGCGCTCAACGCGATGGTCATTGCGATTCGTGCCCAGCCTGTGGCCAATCCCCGCGATTGCTGCTTCGAGCTCTTGTCGTTCTGCATCCGCCCTCCCTCATGGCGCTCGCGAGCATAGGGCAGAGGCGGGGCGCAAGGCGAGTGGCCGGACGAAGCGGCTGGGCGTGATGGCTGCGCGGCATGGGTACCCGCGGGCGCGGCTCGAGGAGACGGCTCGAGGAGATGCTCGGGGCAGTGGCGCGGGATTATCAAGGCAACGGCGTGCGCACCCCCGGCAGCGTCGCGATACGATGAGCAGTATGGCCGCGCGGGTGAAGGTGGTCGATCTTTTCGTCTACCCGGTGAAATCGACGCGGGGAATTGCGCGCTCGCGGGTGACGGTGGCTGCGACCGGGTTCGAGTGGGACCGGCAGTGGATGGTGGTGGACAACGAGGGAAAATTCCTGACGCAGCGGAGCCACCCGCAGATGGCGCGCATCGTGCCGAAGGTCACGGCGAAGGCGCTGGTGCTGAGCACGCCGGGGCTGCCGGTGCTCAAGGTGGCACTCGCCGGCGAGAGCTCGGGTGCGGCGGCCGGCGAGCGGGTGACGGTGCGGATCTGGAAGGACAGCTGCGTGGCGCTCGACCAGGGGCGGGAGGCGAACGAGTGGCTCAGCCAGGCTATGGGGCAGCCGGTGCGGCTGGTACGGGTGGCGCCGGAGATGGGGCGCAAGGCGAACCCGGTGTTTGCGGGGCCGACTGCGGCGCCGATCAGCTTTCCCGACGGCTATCCGGTGCTGGTGTGCAACGTGGCCTCGCTCGATGAGGTCAACCGCAGGCTGCCGAAGCCGATTCCCATGCAGCGCTTCCGGCCGGGTGTCGTCATCGAGGGACTGCCGGCGTGGGCGGAGGACCGGATCGATACGCTGACCTTGGGGCGCGTGACGTTGCGGCTCGTCAAGCCGTGCACGCGCTGCTCGATCCCGTCGCTCGATCACCGTACGGGAGAGCGTTCGACGGATCCGACGCCGGTGCTGAAGGAGCTCCGCTACAGCAAGGTGTTGCGCGGCGTTATGTTCGGTGAGAACGCGACGATCGTCTCGGGGGTCGGCGCGGAGCTGCGCCGCGGGTCCTCGGGGTGGGTGACTTTCGAGAAGGAGCGCGCAGCGACGGCGTGAGGCGCAGTTCACCGCGCCGTTCGGGCGCGGCATCGGACGCCTGAGGCGGAGTTCACGTCGCGAGCCCAAGCGTCCGGCGGCGGCGTTGAGGCGGTTTTCACAGCCCTCGAAACTGCAACGATTTCTTGAGAATCGGGCGCGGGCAAACTGTGCGCAGCGCCCGCCCGCGTGTCTCGCCGATCCTCCACACTTGCCGGGAATTCTCATAAGGAAAACTGTGAACCAGTCGGCATTCGCGCTCGGCGCTCTCGCGGGCGTCATCGGGGTCGCGGCGGTAATCGCCACGACGCTGCTGCTGCTCGAGCTCAGACGTAAGCGTGGCCGGCTGTCGCAGGAGGATGCCACCTACAAGGCGGCGTTCGACCAGTGGCCAACGACGGCCATGGTGCTCGACTCGGACACTTTGCGGATCATCGCGGCGAACCCCTCGGCGCAGCGGAGCCTCGGCTATTCGCTGGAGGAGCTGCGCAACTGCAGCTTCGGGGGGCTGTTCAAGGCGGAAGGGCTGGACAGCCAGGCGCTGCTCGAGAAGCTGCGTACGGCGCCGCCGCGCACCTACATCGAGATGCGCCAGCTGTGCCGCGACGGCTCGCAGCGCAACGTGGAGGCGGTCTGTTACCCGGTGAGCCTCGACAAGCGGCCGGCGCTGGCGGTCGCGGTGCACGATGTCACGGTGCGGCGCAAGGTGGAATCGCAGCTTCTCGAGAAGCAGCAGGAGCTGGAGACGCTCGCCCACCACGATCAGCTCACGGGGCTGCCGAATCGCCTCTATCTCGCGGCACACCTGCCGCAGGCGATCGAGGAGGCGAAGGCGGCCGGCAGGTCGCTCGCCGTGCTGTTCCTCGACCTCGACCGCTTCAAGCACGTCAACGATTCACGGGGGCACGAGACGGGCGACAAGCTTCTGAAGACGGTCGCGCAGCGCATCCGCTCGACCATGCGCACGCAGGACGTGGTGGTCCGGATGGGAGGCGACGAATTCGTCGTCATCATGAAGGACGTGCAGGGGAGCGTGCAGGTGGGAGAAGCCGCGGCGCGCATCAACCACGCCCTGGGCGCCCCGATGGTGGTCGACGGCCGGACGATCGTCACGACAGTCAGCATCGGGGTGGCGCGTTACCCCGACGACGGGGCCGACATGGGGGAGCTGCTGCGGCACTCGGACACGGCCATGTACCAGGCGAAGGACCGGGGTCGCAACAACTTCCAGCACTTCTCGCCGCAGATGGACCGGCGGCTGAAGGAGCGCATCGCGGTCGAGTCGAGCCTGCGCACGGCGCTCGAGAGCCGGCAGCTCGACGTGCACTATCAGCCGATCGTCGATATCGAGTCGCACCAGGTGGTGGCGCTCGAGGCGCTGTTGCGCTGGAAGCATCCGAGCCACGGCTACGTGCGGCCGGAGCGGTTCGTGCGGGTGGCCGAGGAAGCGGGCCTCATCATGCCGATCGGCGAGTTCGTGATGCAGCGGGCGGTGGCGGACGTGGTGCGCTGGCGGCAGCAGGGCGCGCGCATCGTGCCGGTCGCGATCAACGTCTCGGCGGTGCAGCTGCAGCGCTCGAATCTCGCGGAGAGCATCTCGCGGCTCACCAAGGAGCACGGCCTCGAGCCATCGATGCTGCAGATCGAGCTCACCGAGAGTGCGGTGTTCGAGCGGCGCGAAGAGCGCGCGCGGGCGGCGAGCCAGGACGCGGTCGCGAAGCTGCGCGAGCTCGGGGTGCACATCGCCATCGACGACTTCGGCACGGGCTACTCGAGCCTGTCGTACCTCAAGCGCTGGCGTGTGGACACCCTCAAGATCGACCGCAGCTTCGTGCGCGACCTCGTCACCGACATGAGCGATCTGGCGATCGTGAGCGCGATCATCGCGATGGCGAAGCACCTGCACATCGAGGTGGTGGCAGAGGGCATCGAAGGATGGCAGCAGCTCGAGAAGCTGCGCTCGCTCGGGTGCAGTTACGCGCAGGGTTATCTGATCGCGCGGCCGGCCTCGGCGACCGACTGCGAGCGGTATCTGTCGGGCGAGCCGCTCGATCTCACGCAGCGGCTGCCGGTGCTCGACAAGCTGGAAACGACGGGCACCGGCGAACAGCTGGTGCTGCGGGCCTGAAGGGGCCCGCGACACGGTATCAAGGCCGGCAGCCCGCGAAGGGTGCGTGAGGGCTGGCCTGCCGACGCGGGTCAAACTAGCTCACCCGCGCCTGGTCTGCGCGGATGGTTCTGCCGCTGGCCCAGAGGTGCCATGCCGCCCAAAACCCGGTCGGAGCCAACAGCAACAGGGACCAGCGCAGCGACTCGCTGCCGGCACCCAACTCGAGCCTGAACCCATCGCTCAGCCAGCCGATGAGCTGCGGCGCGACGACGAGATTCCCGACGTTCGCGAGAAACAACAGCAGGGCGCAGCCCGTCGCCCGCATGTCCGCCGGCAGGACGTTCTGCAGCAAACCGAGGATCGGACCAATGTAGAAGTAGACCCCGGGCACGAACAGCCACAGCAGCAGGGTCACGGCGGCCTTTGAAGTCACCCAGTACGCCAGGATCGAAGGAATCGTGGTCAATGCGACGACCAGCGCCAGCAAGCGCGAGACATGACGCGGGTCGATGGCCGCACGCCGACTCATCAACCAACCGGCCAGCAGAGTGCTCGCCGTGCCGGCCACGAGGTGCATCGGCCCGAGAAGCTCGCCGGCTTCGCCGACGCTGAGCCGATGCGAGCGCTCGAGGAACGCGGGGGTCCACCATATGAGTCCCCAGCTCCACAGCGTGGCTGCCGCACCCCCGATCAACAGATGCAACGCCGAGCGCTGCCTGCCGATGAAGTCGAGTGTCTTCGCCAGTGTGCCTGCGGCTTGCGGCTTGAGACGGTCGAGCGACCCTCGCCGGGGCTCGCGGATGGTGCACCAGACCACGAGCCCCAGGAGCACCCCGGGAATTCCCAGCACCAGAAACGCGGCACGCCAGCCACTGCGCTCGGCGGCCTGGCCAGCCACCGAGGAACCGAGCCAGGCGCCGAGGCAGGCGCCGAGCGCAAAGACGGTGAGCGCCATCGGACGTCGTGCCGGTGGGAACTTGTCGGCCAGCATGGAGGTCGAGGGTGCCGTGCCGCCGGCTTCACCGATCCCCACGCCGAAGCGACCCAACATGAGTTGCACAAAGCTATGCGCCCGTCCGCACAGGACCGTCATTGCCGACCACGCGAGGAGCGCCACGGCGAGGATATTGCGCCGATTGGCTCTGTCGGCCAGCACGGCGACCGGTATGCCCACCGTGACGTAGAACAGGGCCAGCGCGACGCCGGTCAGGTAGCCGACCCCGCTGTCGGACAGATGCAGCTCGAGGCGTATAGGCTCGATGAGCGTCGATATCGAGAAGCGATCTGCGATGTTCAGCGCGTACGCCAGGGTCAGGATCACGAGGACGTACCAGCGATCCTTCGCCAGTCCAAGGTCGCTCGATCCGTCTGCCGTGGCTGTCGAGGCGAGGTCTTGCATTCGGGTCGTGCGATCGTAACGACACGGCGGGATCTTCGTACACCCGGGAGTGTAGCAGCGCGCAGCTCCATGCCCGCCGGCCTGCCGCCGTGCGAGAATGGGCCATGCAACAGTGCACCGACGCGGTGCTCATGGTCAGGCCGAAGACCTTCGGGTACAACCCGGACACGGCTGCGAGCAACACCTTCCAGAAGGACAGCGGCGCGGCGCCGGACGAGGTGCAGGCGCTCGCCAGCGAGGAGTTCGGCCAGCTGGCGCGGGCGCTGGCGAGCGAGGGGGTTGAGGTGTGCGTTGCGGAGGACTCGGCGACGCCCGAGAAGCCCGATGCGATCTTTCCCAACAACTGGCTGAGCTTCCACGCGGACGGGTCCCTGGTCCTCTATCCGCTGCAGGGCGCGAACCGCAGGGCCGAGCGGCGCCAGGAAGTGGTCGACGCGGCGGTGCAGGCGCTCGGCTTCAATGTGACGCATCTCATCGATCTCACGCATCACGAGGGCGAGGGCCGGTTCCTCGAGGGCACAGGGAGCCTGGTGCTCGATCACATCCGCCGCACTGCCTACGCCTGCGTCTCGCCGCGCACGCACCCGGAGCTGGTGGCTGAATGGGCGCGCGAGCTCAGGTACGAGCCGGTGGTGTTCGAGGCGACGAACCGGGGCGGGGTGCCGCTTTATCACACGAATGTGCTCATGTGCATCGGCGAGCGGTTCGTCGTGATCGCCTCCGAGGCGGTCGTGCGGCGCGACCGGGAGCGGGTGCTGAAGTCGCTGCGCTCGAGCGGGCGCGACGTGATCGAGATCGGGCACGGGGAGCTCGAGCGCTTCGCGGGCAACATGCTCGAGCTCGGCACCTGGGACGAGGCGCTGGGAGACTCACGCGTGCTCGTCATGTCGGAGAGCGCGCGGCGGGCGCTGCAGCCTGAGACCTACGCGCGGCTTTCGGGCTGCACCGACACGGTGCTGGCGGTGCCCGTGCCGACCATCGAGACCCAGGGCGGCGGGAGCGTGCGCTGCATGCTCGCGGAAGTGTTCCGGCCGATGTGAGCGGAGCGCGCAGTGACGGGAACGTGATCGGTACGTGATCGAGCTGCTGCTCAAGGGCGGCCTCAGCTATCTCCTGGGGTCGATCGTCGGGAGTCTCATCGTCGGGAGGCTCAAGGGCGGGGTCGACATCCGCACGCTCGGCAGCGGCAACGCGGGGGCGACGAATGCGCTGCGGGCCTGGGGCAGGAGAATCGCGCTCTGGGTGTTCGTCATCGATGTTGCCAAGGGGTGGGTGGCCACCGGGATCGTGGCGCCGTGGGCGCCCGTGGGCGTTTTGTCGTTCGCGACGCTCGCGGACCTCGCGCCGGCGGCGCCTGCGCTGCGCGCGTGGAGTGTGCCGGTGTGCGGGCTCGCGGTCATGCTCGGGCACATCTATCCGGTGTGGTTCGGGTTCCGGGGAGGCAAGGCGGTCGCGACCTTCGCCGGTACCCTGATCGGTATCGGGCCGCTGCTGCTCATCCCGTTCGCGCTCGCGTGGCTCGCGGCCGCCGTGGTCTATGGGTTCGTGAGTCTCGCCTCCATTCTCGGGGCGCTGGCGGTGGCGGTGACCTTGGGCGTCAGCCGCTGGCAGCCGCACACGCCGCTGGCGACCTATGGGGTGCTGGCGGCGCTCCTCATCGTGTGCACGCATCGCTCCAACATCCAGCGGATTCGGGACGGGAGCGAAGCGCGCGCCAAGCGGCTGTGGCGGTTCGGGACGAGCAGGGGAGCGCGCTGATGCCGCGGGGCGCGGGGAGCGAGGACACGCCGCTCGTCGCGCGGGTGTTCGCTCAGTTGAGCGACGGGCGATTTCATTCGGGCGAGGAGCTGGCGAGCTCGCTCGGAGTCAGCCGGAGCGCGGTGTGGAAGGCGGCGAGCCAGCTCCGCGAGCAGGGCGCGGTGCTGCACGCGGTGCGCAATCGCGGCTACCGGCTCGTAGGGGCAGGCGAGCCGCTCGAGGCATCGCGGATCCGCGAGCGCTTGCCACGCGAGGCGCGCGCCTGCGTGCGCAGGCTCGAGGCCGTGTGGTCGATCGGCTCCACCAACACGGCGCTTGCGGAACGTGCCGGCCCGCCCGCGGGCTCGAGCGAGGTGCTGCTTGCCGAGTACCAGACCGCGGGGCGCGGGCGGCGGGGCCGGGCCTGGTTGGCACCCCCGGGCGGGGCGATCTGCCTGTCGCTGAGCTGGACGTTCCGCGAGGTGCCGCCGGACCTGGGCGCGCTGGGGCTGGTGGTCGGGGTGTGCATGCTTCGGGCGCTGAGAGAGCTCGAGGTCAGCGGCGCGCTGCTCAAGTGGCCGAACGATCTGCTGGTCGGAGACGGCAAGCTCGCGGGAGTTCTCATCGACCTGCGTGCGGAGTCGGGGGGGCCCGCTTCGGTCGTGATCGGCATCGGGCTGAATGTGGCGCTCGGGGCTCAGCTTTTGGAGAGAGTCGCGGAGACCGGAATACCGGCGACGGACCTGCTTCGCGCGGGGCTTCCTCAGGGCGTCTCACGCAACGAGGTCGCGGCAGGCCTGATCGGGGCGTGCGTCCGCGGCCTGGTAGCGTTTGAAGAGCAGGGTCTGCAGCCTTTCCTCGAGGAGTGGCGGCAGGCCGATGCGCTGCGCGGCAGGGCGGTGAGCGTCAACGCGCCGGATGGCACGGCACGGGGGGTCGCGCGCGGGATCGACCTGCGAGGGGCGCTGCTGGTCGAGACGCGGGATGGAGTCCGGAGGTTCGTGTCGGGGGATGTGTCGGTGCGGGCGGGGTGACTGCCGAGCGTGAGAGGGACTTTCCGGCGATGGTGAACCCGTCGGTTCTGGCTGTGCAGCGTGCTATCGGAATCAGCGTCCATACCGGATGGGGAGCCTGTGTGGTCGTGGCCGGGTCGCTGCGCAAGCCGGAGATCGTCGCTAACAGCTTGATCGAGCTCCTGGACGGCGCGGAACGCTTCTGCTTTCACCGCGCCGCCCAGTTGAGACCTGAGCTGGTAGAGGAATGGCTGACGCGCGTACGCGCGAAGGCGCTGGCCCGGGCGCGAACCGAGCTCGCGTCTCTGTTGCAGCACGTCGGCGTCGGCGGCATCGTCGCGAAGGAGGGGGCGATTCCCGCTCTGGACGTAGTGCTCGCGGCCCATGCGCGCATCCATGCCGCGGAAGGGCTTTTTTACCGCGACGTTTTCCGCGCAGCCTGTCAGATCCCCTGCCGCATCATCCCTCCTGCCTCACTCGACATCACCGCCGTGGGCAAACTCCCCACCAGGCCATGGGGGCGGGAGCAGAAACTCGCGGCCCTGGCGGCCTGGCAGGTGATGAGCCATTAACATGGCCGCGATCTGCCGGACGGAACCTCAGGGACCGCCGGCCGACTGCGGAACGGATCGAGCGGCGGCGAGCAGCCCCGTGCCGATGACCATGACTGCCGCCGCGAGGTACAGCCCGGAGCGGTAATCGCCGAGATGCGCGGCCAGTGCTCCCGTTACGGCGGGTGCGACGACCTGTGCGAGGCCATAGGCCGTGCTGGAGCGACTCAGTGATCGAGACGCTTCACTATTGCGCAGGAGCGACCGCGGCGGTCCTGCGCTCGATAGCCTCGATCACGGCTGCCATGTCCGCAGCGCCGAGTCCGAGTGCGCAGGCCTCCGTATAGAGCGAGTGGCACTCGTCGATCAGGGGCGTGGCCACGCCGGCGGCGCGCGCAGCCTCGGAGATCAGCCGCGTGTTGCCCAGCACGTTGCCGATTGCGGCCTGGGCGGCGAAGTCCCGGGCGAGGAGCTTCGCAGCCTTGACGCGTGACAGCGCACTCGCCATCGGCCCGGCGTCGATGACGGCGAGCATCGTCGCAATGTCGAGCTCGTGCCGTGCGGCGAAATGCACCGCCTCGGCGAGCCCGGTGACCATATTGATCATGAAGAGATTCACGGCGAGCTTGGTGACGAGCGCGCGCGGTACCGGGCCGCAGGCGATCACCGCCGCGCACATGGGCTGCAGCAGCGGCCGAATCCTCTCGAGATCGCCGGGCTCGCCGGCGAGCATCGCGACCAGCTGCCCGGTCTCGGCCGGCACGCGCGAGCCGGACACGGGCGCTTCGACATAGCGGCCCCCGGCCGCGGCAATCCCGGCCTGCAGCGACCGCGAGTAGCCGGGCGCGACGGTGGCCATGTTGACTACGGTGTGCCGCGCGACGTGGCGGGCGAATGCGGCCGTGTCTCTCCCGAGCACGGCGTCGGTTGCCGATTCGTCGATCAGCATGAGAAACACGACGCTCGTGCGGGCGAAGACTTCCGACGGGCTTGCGGCGACGAAGGCACCGGCTCCGCTCAGGCGCTCGGCGCTGGCCGGGGAGCGATTCCAGACCACGAGCGGCGTCCCGGCGCGCAGGAGGTTGAGTGCCATCGGCTCGCCCATGAGCCCGAGGCCGATGAATCCGACCGGGACGCGGTCCGGCGCGGACGAGGTGGGGTCGCTCAGCTCGACCATGGCTTACGGGGACTTGAGCCTTGTCCAGACTCCCTCGGCCTGCCGCAGATACCGATGCGGCGCTGTCAGAAAGCTGACGAGCGACGTCGCGGTTGAGAAGCAGTAGCGCTTGCCGGAATCGGGGTCCAGCCAGTTGATGGAGCAGTCGGCCTTGATGCGCTCGCCGCTGGACAACCCGACCGGGTCGTTGTCGTCGAACTCGCCGCGCGTCGTTCCGGGCGGCGGAATGGCGCCCTTCCAGATGCCGGCGTGGTCCGGGTCCGTGGCCGCCGCGCCGTGGAGGACGGCGGCGGCCCGGAAGTCGCCGGCGCCGGCCTGCGGGGGGTCAGCGGCGGCCGGGGATGCAGGCAGGAGCGCCACTGCAGGCAGGAGCCAGGCGCAGGCCCGGAGCGTTGCTGCCGAGGTCGTCAGGCGAGTGCTCATGCTGATTCCTCTCGATATGGCGGACAGCGGTCACCCGGCGGCACGTGTAGCGAAGGCGAGTGCGTCCTCGAGGCGATCGTTGCCCCAGAACATTTCGCGACCCACGAAGAACGTGGGAGCACCGAATACACCTGAGGCGCGTGCCGCCTCGGTCTGCTCCCGGAGGCGCCCCTTGGCCTCCTCGAGCCGCGCGGCGGCGAGGAGTGCGGCCGCATCGGCTGTGAGCTCGCCGAGCGCTTCGCCGACGGCCTCGGGCGCATCGACATTCCGCTCCTCGGCGAAAATCATCCGCATGATCCGCCGGCAGAAACGGCCCGCCCACGGCTCGTCCGCAGCGAGCAGGGCGACGCGCGTTGCAAGGAGTGTCCTCACGGGGAAATCGCGCGGCCGGCGCCAGGGCAGGCCGTACTTGCCGCACTGCCGCTCGACGTCGCGCCACATGTAGGCGCCCTTCTGCGGCTGCAGGAGGAAGGGCGAGGTCGTCCAGCCGAAGGTCTTGAAGATGGGCCCGAGCAGGAAGGGCTTCCACTGCACGCGAACCCCGCACGATTGCGCGATGGTCTCGATCCTCATGACGCTGAGGTAGCTATACACGCTCGAGAAATCGAACCAGAGTTCGATGGCTGCAGGCGGTTGCGGTGCGCTGGCGCTCATGGTTTCGGAGCTGGACCGCGTTGTCGACTCCAGGGACACGCTTGCGGCGGCCACGGCCGGGCCGGGCTGCCGGCGACAGACTAAGGCAGAGCCGCGGTCTCCGGGTACTGAATTCATGAGAACGATCCGTTCTCGCGGTGCGAAATCCGGCAGCGACAGACTAGACGGCCGGCGGCGGGTCTCGACGCAGCTTCAGGGCTTGTCGAAGGTCGCGCCGCTCTTCCCTGACGGCAGTGGGCGAACGTCCGAGAACGCGCCGAAACGTTCGATTCATGTGGCTCTGATCGCAAAACCCTGTCTGCAGCGCGATGGAAGCATACGGCTGGCTGGTCTCCCGCAGGAGACGCGTCGCGCGTTCGACGCGGAATCGAGCTGCACTCTCGCGCAACCCTTCTCCGGTTGCGTGCCGGTAGGCGGATCCGACCCATGACGGATGGCGGCTCACCTCTCCCGCGAGGTCGCAGATTTTGAGGGCCGAGTCTTCCCGAAGACGTCGGTTGACGCTCCCGATCCAGCTCGCAGGCTCCAGCTCAGGTTGCCGCATCGCCCCGGCCAGGAACCGCTGCAGCGCTTCACGAAGGCGCCCTTCAGACGCTTCGGTCTCGCAGGCGCGAGCGAGGCATCGCGCCTCACTGCCGGCGCGACCTCCGACCCGCAGCAAGACCGGCAGAGTTGGCAGCCACCGGGGTCCAAGCCAATCGGGATCGAACTCGATCTCGATCTGTTCGAATCCAACCGCCACGGTCGTATTGCGATGCGCTGCGCCGGCGCGATAGAGGACCGCAGACGGGCCGGAGATAAACCTCCTGCCGACTTCAGTCTCGTTCCAGTAGGAGCCCATCACAAAGAGCGAGAGAACGGGCCAATCGTGGGCGTGCTCTGGTACGCAGGCGTGGCTCCGGTCGATGATCCTCCTGATGCAGGCTCCGCTGAAGCTTCGCAGCACCGGCTTTCCTCTGGACAGCGATGGTGGGGCTCTTAGATAAATGGGCAGGAGGCGGGCCGTCAAGTGACCCAGACCGCGATGCGTGATGCCGCGATGCTTTGCACCTTGAATCCGTCCAATACAGGACCGGAGACGCACGCTAAAAGGTCCCATTTCGCCAAGCGCACACCAGAGAGATCGACCCACCGTTGTGGCGTCAGGAGCGAAGACTCGTGTCATCCGTGAACTGCTTCGCCTCGTACTACATCGCCTTATGCGCGTTGTTCGCAGCACCCTCGATCGTACGGGCAGCCGATAGCGCGGATTGTCGCGTCGGCACCTACCGGCTGGCCGACGGAGCCGTGGTCGATGTCGCGCCAGACGATGACGATACGCTGCGCTGGACCCAATTCGATGGCACGACCGGCGTGCTGCACCCGGGCGCCGATGGAGTCTGGAAGAGTACTCAGGGCTGGACCGATCGAGCGGACGGGATCACCGTGAGGTTCTCGGCTTGCCCCCGGGGACAAATGATTTTCGGCGACGTTTCGGCTCGGCGGGTTGCGCTTGATGTGAAGGAGGCGACGTTCAAGAGTCGCGATACCGTGCTCGCTGGCCGTCTCGTCATGCCGCGGGGCGCGAAGCAGGTGCCGATCGTCGTTCTCCTCCACGGCTCAGAGCAGAGCTCCGCGCTCACCGACTCTTCGCTGCAGACCTATTTTCTGCAGCACCTGCTGCCGGCTGAAGGCGTGGGGGCGTTCGTTTACGACAAACGAGGCACTGGAAGCTCCGGCGGTCACTACACCCAGGACTACAGTCTATTGGCCGAGGATGCCGTGGCTGCGCTGGGTGAGGCCCGACAGCTGGCGGGCGCTCGTCTGGCTCGCATCGGCTATCAGGGGGGAAGCCAGGGCGGGTGGGTGGCTCCGCTGGCGGCCAACCGAACGTCCGTTGACTTTGTCATCGTGTGCTTTGGTCTGGCCGTCAATGTCATCGACGAGGATCAGGAAGCGGTCGAGCTGCAAATGCGGGAGAAGGGCTATCCACCCGAGGTGATCGCCAAAGCACTCGAGGTGGCGAGCGCCGCCGAAACCGTGTTCGAGAACGATTTCAAGAGCGGATTCCCGAAACTAGACGAAATGAGAAGCAGGTATGGAAGCGCTCCCTGGTACAAGGACGTGCAGGGCGATTACGCATTTTTCGTGCTGCAGCAGCATTCGGACGCGGAACTCCGTGCGCTGGCGCCGAAATTCGCTTGGCACACGCCTTTTCACTACGATCCCATGCTTGCGCTGCGCGCCGACAAGGTGCCACAGCTCTGGGTCCTCGGCGGCGAGGACTATCAGGCACCGAGCGCGGAGACCAGCCGTCGCATCAAGTCACTCATCCGCGACGGCCTGCCGTTCACGCTGGCCTACTATCCTGCCGGGGAGCACGGCATGACGTTGTTTGAGAGCAGCGCAGACGGCCAGCGAGTCTCGACACGCTATGCTCCAGGCTACATAAGGATGATCCGTGACTTCGCGCGTGACGGGAAGCTTCATGGAAGCTATGGCGATGCCAAGCTGACACCGATCACCGCGACCGGCGGGGCAAGGCGCTGATAGGCGCCAGGTGTTATGCGCCCGAGCGCGCGCCCAGGCGATGCTGCAGCCGCTTCCTGAACCTCCGGCTCAACTGCAAACGGACCCCGGACCTCAATGCGACCTCATACTCGCCCCCGTCCTGAAGCTCGAGTCCATGAATCCGATCGAGGTTCACGATGACGGAGCGGTGAATGCGAATGAACTTCTCGTCACCCAGGTCCCGCTCGAGCTCTGACAGTGTCCGGCGCATGACGTGCGTGTCAGCCCCGACATGCAGGCAGGCGTAGTAACCGGCGGCCTCGACCCAGTCGATATCGGCGACATTCAGGAAGAGCACCTGACCTTTGCCCTTGACCACGAGGCGCCTCGCCGGCTGCGCTTGCAGCGGCGTGTAATGCGCGATCTTATCCTTGGCACGACTCAGGGCGCGGGCGAAGCGCGAGTCGACAAACGGCTTCAACAGGTAGTCGAGCGCTCCCGCCTCGAAGGCGCGCAATGCATACGCGTCGTACGCGGTCACGAAAATGACGGCCGGCGGCAGCTCGCCGCCGAGCAACTCCAGCACGTCAAAGCCGCCGCATTCGGGCATTTGCACATCGAGAAACACCAGATCGGGCTTTGACTCTCGGATCGCATCGATCGCTGCCAGGCCGGAGCCGCATTCGGCGACGGATCCAATGTCGGGGTCGCGGCGCAGCAGCACGGTCAGGTTACGCCGCGCCAGTGGCTCATCGTCAACCACCAGAGCTCGTATCGGAGCGAGTTGCCTCGCGACTGACGCCATTCACGCGCCCTCCGTGAACGGCAGGGTCACCACGACCTCCGCTCCGCCGGCCGCAGCGCGCCGCAGCTGCAGGTCGGATTGGCTGCCATGCAGGATCTGCAGGCGTGTGCGCAGATTGCCGATGCCGACGCCGGTGTGCGTGGTCTGCGAGTCGGCAAGCACGCCCGGACCGTCGTTGTAGACGCTCAGGCGAAGGCTACCGTTGTGACACGCGCCGGCAACCCGCACGGTTCCCCCGGCGACTCGCCGGGCAATGCCGTGCTTGATGGCGTTTTCCACGAGCGGTTGCAGCAGCAGGTTGGGAACCTGTGCGCGCAGCAGCTCGGCTGGGATATCAACACTGACCTGAAGACGGTCGCCAAAGCGGACCTTCTGAATCTCGAGGTAACGCTGCAGGTACTCGACTTCCTCCGCCAGGGTCACCTGCGATCGGTGGGAGTCCTCCGAAGCGCGGCGCAGGAACTCGCTGAGTCCAACGATCATGCTGACCGCCTCGTCAGTTCTCTGGTCGCGCACCAGACCGGTGATGGAGTTGAGCGCGTTGTGCACAAAATGCGGCTCCATCTGTCCGCGCAGCGCGGCGAGCTGCGCTCGCGAGAGCTCCTCGTTGAGTCGCGCCGTCTCGGTGATCTGGCGGGCGATGCGCTCGCGTGCGTCCAGCAGATGGGTAACGGTCAGTATCAGCGCGTACGCAATGACGAATGTCAGAACCTGAAAGATGAGTGTCGTGGTCCAGGTGTCGATAAACGTCGGCCACTGTCGATTGCGCCACGGATTGAAGAGCACCTGAAGCCACGCGGACCATGTCTCGGTGACCGCGCTGATGAGGGCGAAAGCGGCGAGGTGTACGGCGAGCGTGCGTGCGCTTGTGCTGCGGATGATCGGGTAGCGCCGTGCCAGGCGCACGACAAGTGGCGTGGCCAGCGCCCATGGCAGCCAGGACGCGAGCTCGGTTCCGAACAGCGGCAGCCACGGGTGATGCCGGCCCTCCGCATGCATGATGAGTACGGCCTGACTCGCATCGAACAAGCCGCCCGCGGACCAGATCGCTGCAATCCAGAGCCAACTCGTGGTGCGCACGCCGGTGTGAGTCTCGGTCATGGCGGTCACTCTACGCCAAGGGACCTGCTGCAGGCTCGTCCGTGCAGCGAATCGCCACGCCGATGCAGTAAGCGGTCTGTTTTGGGCCGATGGTTCGCCCTTACAGTGAGTCCCGAGAGGGCAGGACATGAAGAAGCGCAGTGCAATCGGGTTGCTGGCCGCAGGCTTCGTGGCTTGGACGAGCCTCAGCATCGGCGAGGCGACGGCAACGGGGAGCGAGACGAGCGCGCCGACGCGCCCGCGCCTCGACATGGTCACGGTGCTCCAGGCCGCGGGACCCCATTCCTCGCTGGGAGATCACGCGAATGTCTTTGGCCGCCTTGTCGGAACCTGGGATGTCGAATATGTCGAATTCTCGAAGAACGGAACGGCAGCGCACCGCTCGGGCGAATTCATCGTGGGGTGGGTGATGGACGGGCGCGCCATACAGGACGTCTGGATCGTCTATCCGTCAGGCGGACGCAAGGAG
>JASHTN010000258.1 GCA_030040525.1 Gammaproteobacteria bacterium
CACCTCCGACATCTGGCCGAGGGTCTGCTTGCCGGTAGCGTTCGCGACCTGGATCTCCGTCAGGAACTGATTCGCGTTCTGGTAGTAGAACGCGAGCGGGATGCAGATCAGTATCGAAGCGACGAAGAACACCGCGAAGTTCTTCTGCTTCAGCAGCACCAGCGCATCAAACCCGAGGAAGTCGGCGACTCGCACCCGTCGAACGGCGGCGAGGCGCGGCGGCGTCGGCGGCAGAGTGAAGCTGTAGAGACCGAGCGCGAAGGAGGCGATCGAGCACATCAGAAAGGTGTCGCGCAGCAGCCCGTGCGCGATGCCGGCGCGCGAGTCCCAGGCGAAGACATAGCTGATCACGAGTCCCGCCACGATCCAGCCGATCGTGCCCCAGACGCGCACCCCGGAGAACTGCCGCGCGGGCTCGTTCATCTGCCGGAACGAGATTGCATTGACCAGCGCGAGCGTCGGCATATAGAGAATCATGTACGCCAGCACGCACGGGTAGAAGGGCGCGAAGCTGCGCGCGCTGTAGAGCGCATACAGGAGCGCGCCGCCGGCGATGTGCAGCACGCCGAGCATGCGCTCGGCATTGAAGAAGCGGTCGGCGATCAGACCAACGATGAACGGCGCAATGATCGCGCCCCAGGACTGGGTGGAATACGCGAGCGCGCTCTGCGCGCCGCTCGCGTGCAGATTCGCCGCCAGGTAGCTCCCCATGGTGACGAACCATCCGCCCCAGATGAAGAACTCCAGGAACATCATCACGCAGAGACGAGTTCGGGTCGGCGTAGTCATGTTGAGAGCGGCACGCCTTAGCGTACCATGGGGCCATCATGGTCACCTCGACGCGCCGGCGTTTCCTCGCGCAGACCGGCCTCGCGGCGCTCACTGGGCCGCGATTCGCCGCAGTCGTGCGCGCACTGCCCGCGACCGGACCCGCCGGGATCCAGCTCTACGCGGTCAAGGACTCCTTAGCCGCCGATCCTGCCGCGACGCTGCGGAGGATCCGGGAGATAGGCTTCCGTGAGGTGGAGCCCGCCGGGCTCGCGGGCCTCAAGGCGCGCGAGTTCCGCCGGCTCCTCGATGACAGCGGGCTGGTCGCGCCCAGCGCGCACCTCGACTTCAGCGATCCAGGTGCGGCCTTCGACCAGGCCCATGCGCTCGGCGCGCGCTACGCGGCGAGCGCGAGCCTCCGTGCGCTCATCCCCGGCGCACACCCGGAGGGCATGACTCTCGAGGAAGCGCACCATACCGCCGAGCTCGCCAACTCGCTCGCCGAGCAGGCGCGGCGTGCGGGACTGCAGTATGTCTACCACAATCACAACTTCGAGTTCGCAGCCCAGGGCGGCACCATCGGCTACGACGTGCTGCTTGCGCAGACCGACCCGGCCCTGGTGCAGTTCGAGATCGACTGCGGCTGGATGGTGGTCGGCGGGCGCAACCCGGTCGATTACTTCAGGCGCTATCCGCAGCGCTTTCCGCTGATTCACGTCAAGGACTTCCTGCGCGCGCCCCACTCCGCGGCCCCCACCGGCGCCGCTGCCGGGTATCTGGGAACCGAGCTCGGGCATGGCATGATCGACTACCGTCCGATATTCGCGGCGGCCGAGAAGGCGGGCCTCAGGCACTACTTCGACGAGCAGGAGGGACCGTTCACCCGCATGAGCCAGCTCGAGGCCGCGCGCGCGGCGTTCGACTACCTGCGGCGCATCCATTGAGGCGAGCGCTTTGCTAAACGGTCAGCCAGACTGAGCCGGCGCGCGAGCTCGCCACCGCCTGCGCGACGAAGTGCAGGCCCCTGAGGCCGTCCTGCACTCCGGGATAGTCCCGCACGGGCGGCTCGCCGAGCGACACGCGGCGAACGTCCGCGATGAAGGCGCGGTAGAGGTTGGCGAAGGCTTCGAGGTAACCCTCGGGGTGACCGCCTGGCAGCCGCGCCGCCGCGCGGGCCGACTCGCTGAGATAACTCTGACCCGTGCGCAGCAGCACCCAGGGCATGCCCGCGGGCTTGTGGACCAGCGTATTCGGCTCCTGCTGCTGCCACTCGAGCCCCGCGCGCGAGCCGTAGACACGGATCGCGAGCCGGTTCTCCTCGCCGCAGGCGATCTGCGAGCACACCAGCGTTCCTTTGGCTCCACCCTGCAGTCTCAACAGAATGCTCGCATCGTCGTCCAGCCGCCTGCCGGCGACGAACGAGCTCAGGTCCGCGCACAGCGCCTCGATGCGCAGGTCCGTCACGAACTCGAGGAGATTCGCGGCGTGGGTGCCGATATCGCCGACGCAGCCGCCCAGGCCGGCCCGCGCCGGGTCGGTACGCCACGCGGCCTGCTTGTTGCCGCTCGTCTCGAGCGGCTCCATGAGCCAGTCCTGCGTGTACTCGACCATGACCCTGCGGATCTCGCCGAGTTCTCCCCCGCACACCATGCCGCGCGCCTGGAGTACGGCGGGATAGCCGATATAGGGGTGGGTGAGCGCAAACAGCGTGCTGCCGCCCTCCGCGAGGCGAGCCAGCCCCTCCCCTTCGGCGACGGTCAGCGCGAGCGGCTTGTCGCAGACCACATGGATGCCCGCCTCGAGGAAGGCCTTGGCGACCGGGTAGTGCAGATCGTTCGGGGTCGCGATAATGACGAAGTCGATGCCGTTTTCGGCGCCGGCTTCCGCCGCGGCCATCTCCTCATAAGAAGCGTAGGCGCGCTCGAGACCCCAGGCCGCTGCGCTCTCGCGCGCGATCTCGGGATGGGACGAGAGCGCGCCCGCGACCACCTGGGCCTCGCCGTCGAGCTCGACGGCCATGCGATGCACCGCGCCGATGAATGCGCCACGCCCGCCACCCACCATGCCTGCGCGCAGGCGGAGTCGAGGTTGGGTGGCTGCGCGGCGGCTCATCGGGGTGCATGCTACGGGAGCGCACCGTAGAGCACCAGGGAGCGCGCCAGCCCCGCGGCCGAGCGTGAGCGCCCCGCCTTTTCAGGACGGCGGCCTCCCGCTTGCCGGTTACACGTTGGAATCGGGGAACGACGCCTTGCGCCGGTTGATGTAGTCGTTCAGCGCCTCGTCGACACTCGGGTCGAGCGGCGGCGCCTCGTACTCGGCCAGCTGCTTCTTCCAGAGCGCATTGGCGCGCTGTGCCATGTCCTTCGCGCCCTCCGCTTCCCACTGCTCGACGCTGTTGTTGTCCGCGAGCGGCGAGCGGTAGAAAGCGGTCTCGAAGTTCGCCTGCGTGTGCGCGCAGCCGAGGAAGTGCTTGCCGGGGCCCACCTCGCGGATGGCATCGAGCGCCTGGCCGTTCGCCGACAGGTCGACGCCCGCGAGCAGCGTGTGCAGCATCCCGGCCTGGTCGGCGTCCATGACGAACTTCTCGTAGCCCATGGCGAGGCCACCCTCGAGCCAGCCGGCGGTGTGCAGCACGAAGTTGACTCCCGCGAGGCCGGTGGGAATCAGGGTGTTGGCGGATTCATAGGCCGCCTGGGCATCGGGGATCTTGGAGCCGCACAGTCCGCCGCCGGAACGGAACGGGACCCCGAGCCGCCGCGCGAGCGCCGCCATCACGTACAGCACGAGCGCCGGCTCCGGTGTGCCGAAAGTCGGCGCGCCCGACTGCATCGACAGCGACGAGGCGAAGCTGCCGAGCACGACCGGCGCGCCCGGATTCACGAGCTGGGCGAGCGCCATGCCGGCGAGCGCCTCGGCGAGCGTCTGTGCGGCGGTGCCCGCCACGGTCACCGGTGACATCGCGCCGGCGAGAATGAACGGCGTCACGATGGTCGCCTGGTTGGCGCGCGCATAGACCTTCAGCGCCCCGAGCATGGTCGCATCCCAAGTGAGGGGCGAATTCGCATTGATAAGGCTGATGATGCAGGTGCGCGGCTTGCCGGTCTGCGGGTCGG
>JASHTN010000259.1 GCA_030040525.1 Gammaproteobacteria bacterium
TGCTGCTCGAGCAGCACGACGCTGAAGCCGCGCTCGGCGAGATGCAGCGCCGCCGAGCAGCCCGCGATCCCCCCGCCCACGACGCACACGTCGCACTCGAGCGCGCCCTCGAGTGCCGGCCGGTGCGGTGCCGGATGCGCCGAGGCGGCGTAGTAGGAGCGGACGTAGGGCAGGGGGCCCATCGAAGGAACTCCCGCGTGTTTAGGATATGTTGACGACCCGCGCGGCGCGGGTGCCGGAGGATACCGGGGCGAGCCCGGGCGCGGCAAATCCCCGGGACAGCCGCACGCGCAGCACAGAAGGCCGTTCTTCGGCCTCTACCGCAGTTCCCTGCTGCTTGGCAAGCAGAGGCTTCCGTCCGCCGGCTGTGGTCTAATAGCGCTGATTTCGGAGGTCCGACCGGCGGGGTTTGTTTAAGATATTAGACACCCGCTGGCAACGCCCGCATGGCACCCGCCCGCCCGCTCATTGGCATTCCCGCCGACCGGCGCATGGTCGGCCTGCACCCTTTTCACATGGTGGGCGAGAAGTACGCACGCGCAGTGCTCGAGGCCGCGGACGCAGCTCCGGTGCTCATTCCGGCGCTCGCCGGGGAGCTCGAGCTCGAAGAGCTCCTCGAGCGGCTCGACGGGCTGCTCTTCACCGGCAGTCCCTCCAACGTCGAGCCGCATCACTACGAGGGCCCGCCGAGCGCACCCGGGACACTCCATGACCCGGCGCGCGATGCCACGACGCTGCCGATGATCCGCAAGGCCGTCGCAGCCGGGGTGCCGGTGCTCGGCATCTGCCGCGGTTTCCAGGAGATGAACGTGGCCTTCGGTGGCACGCTGCACCAGAAGCTGCACGAGGTGCCCGGGAACCTCGATCACCGCGACGACGAGCGCCAGCCGCTCGAGGTGCAGTACGGTCCGGCGCACGAGGTGACCCTCGAGCCCGGCGGGTTGCTGCGCACGCTCGCCGGCGGCCGCGAGCGCATCGAGGTCAATTCGCTCCACAGCCAGGGCATCGACCGCCTCGGCGGGGAGCTGGCGATCGAGGCGCGCGCGCCCGACGGCGTGATTGAGGCCTTTCGTGTGCCCGCGGCGCGCCGCTTTGCCGTGGCGGTGCAGTGGCACCCGGAGTGGGAGGTCATGCGCAACCCGTTCTCGCGCGCGTTGTTCGCCGCTTTCGGGCGCTCGAGCCGCGAGCTTGCCCAGTCAAAGCGCGCCGAAGGGAGAAGGTAAAACATGCCCGAGCAGAGTGAGAAGCGCAGACCCGGGGTGAGCGAGATCCGGCAGTTCTTCCGCGATCACGCCATTTCCGAGGTCGAGGCGATCATCCCCGACATGGCCGGCATCGCCCGCGGCAAGATCATGCCCGCGGAGAAGTTCGCCGAGGACGGCGGCATGCGCCTGCCGGAGAGCGTCTTCCTGCAGACCGTGACCGGCGATTATCCGATCGAGACCGGCGAGGCGATGAGCCCGGCGGAAATCGACATCGTGCTCAAGGCCGACCAGAAGACGGTGCGGCGCGTGCCCTGGGCCGCCGAGCCCACGGCGCAAGTGATCCACGACTGCTTCTACGCCGACGGCCGCCGCGTCTCGATGGCGCCGCGCCACGTGCTGCGCCACGTCATCGAGCTGTACACGCAGCGCGGCTGGGAGCCGATCGTGGCGCCGGAGCTCGAGTTCTACCTGGTGGAGCAGAACAAGGACGCCGACTACCCGCTGCGGCCGCCGGTGGGCCGCTCCGGACGCGCCGAGCCGGGACGCCAGTCCTACAGCATCGCGGCAGTCAACGAGTTCGATCCGCTGTTCGACGACATCTATCAGTTCTGCGAGGACCAGGACATCGAGATCGACACCCTGATCCACGAGGACGGTCCGGCGCAGATGGAGATCAACCTGATCCACGGCGCGCCCATGGACCTCGCCGACCAGGCGTTTCTCTTCAAGCGCACCGCGCGCGAAGCGGCGCTGCGCCACAAGATGTACGCCACCTTCATGGCGAAGCCGCACGCCAAGGAGCCCGGCAGCGCCATGCACATCCACCAGAGCGTGGTGGACGTGAAGACCCGCAAGAACATCTTCAGCAATCCGGACGGCACGCCCTCGGCGCTGTTCTTCCACCACATCGGCGGGCTGCAGAAGTACCTGCCGGCCGCCATGGCGCTGTTCTGCGCCAACGTGAATTCCTACCGGCGCCTGACGCGCTACCTGTCGGCGCCGATCAACGTCCACTGGGGCTACGACAATCGCACCGCGGGACTGCGCGTGCCGATGTCCGACGCCCAGGCGCGCCGCGTCGAGAACCGCGTCGGCGGCGCGGATGCCAACCCCTACATCGCGATCGCCGCCTCGCTCGCCTGCGGCTATCTCGGCATGGTCGAGGGGATCCAGCCGTCGGATCCGATCGTCGGCAGCGCCCACGACCTGCCCTTCGGCCTGCCGCGCTCGCTCGATGAGGCGCTGCGCGAGCTGCGCGCCTGCGAGCCGCTGGTGAAGCTCCTCGGCGAGCCGTTCGTCGAGGCCTTCACCATCGTCAAGGAGGCCGAGTACGAGGTATTCCTGCAGGTGATCAGCTCCTGGGAGCGCGAGCACCTGCTGCTGAATGTCTAATCGGCGAAAAGCGCCCGAAAGACGTGCCTCTTGCCCGCTTGGCAGCCGGCCGGTTTGCACCGTATAAGAAAGAGTCCGTGGTCAGGTTTTGCCGATTCCTGCGTGCCAGTGGCCTGCCCGGCCTGCTGCTTGCCGCCTGCGCAGGCTGCTCCGGGCCGGCAGCTCACGGCCCGCGCGCCTCGGAGTCCGAGAAGGTCCTCAATGTCTACAACTGGTCCGACTACATCCAACCCTCGGTGATCACGGATTTCGAGAAGGAGTACGGCATCCACGTCAACTACGACGTGTTCGACTCCAATGAGATACTCGAGACCAAGCTCCTCACCGGCCACACCAACTACGACATCGTGGTGCCCTCCGGCTCGTTCCTCGAGCGCCAGCTCCAGGCCGACGTCTACCGGAAGCTCGACAAGGCACTGATCCCGAATCTCAGGAACGTCGACCCGCAGGTGGCGCGTGCCACGGCGCTGTACGATCCCGGCAACCAGTACAGCGTCGACTACATGTGGATCACCTCAGGCATCGGCTACAACCTTGCGCAGATCCGCGCGCGCATGCCGGACGCGCCGGTCGACAGCTGGCGTATGCTGTTCGATCCCGCGGTGGTGGCGCGCTTCGCCGATTGCGGCGTCTCGGTCCTCGACGCGCCGTCGGAGGTGGTCGCCACCGTGCTGCTGCTGCTCGGCAGGAGTCCCAACAGCGACTCGCCCGCGGATCTCGAGGCCGCCGCCCGGGTGCTGCACTCCATCCGTCCGTACCTGCGCTATATCGACGCCTCGCGCTACATCGACAATCTCGCCAACGACGACATCTGCCTGGCGATGGGCTGGTCGGGCGACGTCAAGCAGGCGCACGACCGCGCCCGCGACGCCGGCAAGGGCGTCGATATCGTCTATTCGATTCCGCGCGCGGGCGCGATCAGCAACTATGACGTGCTGGCGATCCCGGCCGACGCGCCGCACGTGCACAACGCGGACCTCTTCATCAACTTCCTGTTGCGCCCGGACATTGCCGCGCGCAACTCCGACCTCATCAAGTACGCCAATGCCGTGCTGCCGTCGCTCCAGCCGCTCGACCCCGCAGTCGCCAGCGACCCGGGGGTGTACCCGCCGCCGGCGCTGCGCGCGCAGCTGGTCCCGGAGCGCGCGCGGCCGGCCGCCTACCAGCGGCTCCTGACCCGCATGTGGCAACGCTTCAAGACTGGCAAGTGAGCCTATGAGCGACCCCAACAGCGCCTACGTGAGTCTCAGCGGCGTCACCAAGAGGTTCGGCGACTTCACCGCCGTCGACTCCGTGTCGCTCGACATCCGCCGCGGCGAGATCTTCTGCCTGCTGGGCGGCTCGGGCTCGGGCAAGACGACGCTGCTGCGCATGCTCGCCGGGTTCGACACCCCGAGCGCCGGCACGATCCGCATCGACGGGGCCGACATGAGCGCGATCCCCCCGTACGAGCGACCGGTCAACATGATGTTCCAGTCGTACGCGCTGTTTCCGCACATGAGCGTCGAGAAGAACGTCGCTTTCGGCCTCGAGCAGGAGGGCGAGCGGCGCGAGCAGATCCGCCGCAAGGTGGGCGAGATCCTCGAGCTGGTCAAGATGAGCGGCTTCGGCACGCGCAAGCCCCACCAGCTCTCCGGCGGGCAGCGCCAGCGCGTGGCGCTGGCGCGCGCGCTGGTCAAGCGCCCGAAGCTGCTGCTGCTCGATGAGCCGCTCGCAGCTCTCGACAGGAAGCTGCGCGAGCATACCCAGTTCGAGCTGCTGAACATCCAGCAGCGCCTCGGGGTGACCTTCATCGTGGTCACCCACGACCAGGAGGAGGCCATGACGCTCGGCACGCGGCTCGGCGTCATGAATCACGGCCGCATCGTCCAGGTCGGCAGCCCGGCGGACATCTACGAGTCGCCGGCGACCCGCTTCGTCGCGGATTTCATCGGCTCGGTCAACATGTTCGAGGGACAGGTGCGCGGCGGCACCGACGGCGCGGGCGCCTACATCGAGTCCGCCGAGCTCGGCTGTACGCTGCGCGCCGAGCGTTGCGAGCGCCTCACCGCCGGCGCCACCGTGTGGACCGCGATCCGGCCGGAGCGGATCAACATCGGACGGCAGCCGCCTGCGCAGTCGGGCGGGAGCGCCGAGAATGCGGTGCGCGGTACGGTGCGCGAGATCGCCTACATGGGCGACATGTCGATCTACCTGGTGCAGCTCGCCTCCGGGCGCATGCTGCGGGTGACGCTGCCGAACATCACGCGCGGCGCGGAGCGGGCGCTGGCGCGCGGGGAGAGCGTCTGGCTCTCCTGGCACGGCTCGAGCCCGGTGGTGCTGACCGAGTAGCGCACCGTGCGCCTGAGTGCACGCACCGGGCGGCGGCTGGTCGCAGGGATCCCGATCCTGTGGCTGCTGGTGCTGTTTCTCATCCCCTTCGTCATCGTGTTCCGCATCTCAATCGCCGACGTGCGGCTGGCGATTCCGCCCTATACCCCGCTCGTCAGCTGGCACCACGGCGCCGGGCATCTCGAGCTGCACTGGGACGCCTACCAGTTCCTGTTCACCGACCCGCTGTATGTCAGCTCGTACCTCTATTCGCTGAAGGTCGCGGCGGTCTCGACGCTCTGCTGCCTGGCACTCGGCTATCCGATGGCCTATGCGATCGCGCGCGCCGGGCCCGGCACGCGCCCGCTGCTGCTGATGCTGATCGTGCTGCCGTTCTGGACCAGCTTCCTGCTGCGCGTCTATGCGTGGATCGGGCTCCTCAACAACAACGGCGTCATCAACAACGTGCTGCTGTACCTCGGCGTGATCCGCCAGCCGCTGGCGCTCATGCAGACCGACTTCGCGGTCTACATCGGCATCGTGTACTCCTACCTGCCATTCATGATCCTGCCGTTGTACGCCAACCTCGAGAAGCACGACCTGGCGCTGCTCGAGGCGGCCGCCGACCTCGGCGCCCGTCCCTGGCGCGCGTTCCTCGCCGTCACGCTGCCGCAGTCGCTGCCCGGCATCTTCGCCGGCGCGCTGCTGGTGTTCATTCCGGCGGTCGGCGAGTACGTGATCCCGACGCTGCTCGGCCGTCCGGATCAGCTGATGATCGGCCGGGTGCTGTCGGACGAGTTCTTCGAGAACCGCGACTGGCCGGTGGCGAGCGCGGTGGCGATCGTGATGCTGGCGCTGCTGGTGGTGCCGATCCTGCTGCTGCAGCGCCTCGAGCGGCGGCAGCTGGGGGCGCAATGAGATCCCGCCGGCTGTTCGCGCGCGGCGCGCTCATTCTGGGGCTCGTGTTCCTGTACGCGCCGATCGTCTCGTTGATCGTCTTCTCGTTCAACAACTCGCGGCTGGTCACGGTCTGGGACTCGGTGCATTCGCCGACGCTCAAGTGGTACGGCACGCTGGTGCACAACGGCCAGATCCTGGACGCCGCCTGGCTCTCGATCCGCATTGCGCTGACCGCGGCGAGCTGCTCGGTCGTGCTGGGGACCCTGGCCGGCTTCGCGCTCGCGCGCTTCAGCCAGTTCCGCGGACGGCTGCTGCTGGCCGGCATGACCACCGCGCCGATCGTCATGCCGGAGGTGATCACGGGGCTGTCGCTGCTGCTGCTGTTCGTCGCCCTGGAGCAGCTGATCGGCTGGCCGAGGGGCCTCGGGGCGGTCACGATCGCCCTCGCGCACATCACCTTCTGCATGGCCTATGTCACCGTGGTGGTACAGTCGCGTCTCACCGGATTCGATGAGTCGCTGGAGGAAGCGGCGATGGACCTCGGCGCCCGGCCGGCCACGGTGTTCCTGCGCGTCACGCTGCCGCTGATCCTGCCGGCGATCGCTTCCGGGTGGCTGCTGGCCTTCACGCTGTCGTGGGACGACCTGGTGATCACCCAGTTCGTCGCCGGCCCGGGCTCGAGCACGCTGCCGATGGTGATCTTCTCCAAGGTGCGCTTCGGCGTGACCCCGGACGTGAACGCGCTCGCCACCATCCTGGTGCTGATCGTCGCCACCGGCATCGTGCTCTCCACGATATGGATGCGTTACCAACAGCGCCGGCGCGAGCGCGATGAGCAACTCGCCGCGGCCGCGAACCTGTGAGCGAATCTGCAATGACACGACATGTTCTGGGAATCGATGTCGGCGGATCCTCGATCAAGGCCGGACTGGTCGACATCGACGCCGGCCGGCTCACCGGCGGGTTGATCGCAGCGCCCACGCCGCAGCCGGCGACGCCGGCGGCGATGATGCCGGTGATCGCCGAGCTCGCCGGCCGGCTGCCGGGCGCGCGCGGCACGGTCGGGATCGCCTTTCCGAGCGTCATCAAGCAGGGCACGGCGCGCACCGCGGCCAACATCGATCGCGCCTGGATCGGCACTGACGGCGCGGCGCTCGCGGCGGGCACGCTCGGCCGGCCGGCGCTGTTTCTCAACGATGCGGATGCCGCCGGGATCGCCGAGATGCGCTGGGGCGCCGGACGCGGCAGCTCGGGGGTCGCCATCATGGTGACCTTCGGCACCGGGATCGGCACCGCGCTGTTCGCCGACGGCAGGCTGTTCCCCAACACCGAGCTCGGGCACATGGAGCTGCGGGGCATGGACGCGGAGAGATGGGCCTCGGCGCACGTGCGTACCGCCGAGCGGCTCGACTTCCCCGCCTGGATCGCGCGCGTGAACGAGTACCTCAAACGCCTGCACGAGCTCTTCTGGCCGGACCTGTTCATCCTCGGGGGCGCAGTCAGCGAGCGCTACGCGGAGTTCGCGCCGCTGTTGCGCTCGGCCGCGCAGCTGCGGCCGGCGCATTTCGCCGGGCAGGCGGGGGTGATCGGCGCGGCGCTCGCGGCGGCGGAGAGTGACGGCTGAGGGAGATGCCAGGTGCGCGCCAGCAAGCTTCCCGATGTCGGCACGACGATCTTCACCGTCATGTCACGCCGCGCCCGCGAGCTCGAGGCGCTCAACCTCGGCCAGGGATTCCCCGACTATGACATCGACCCGGAGCTCACCGCGTGCGTGGCGGCGGCGATGCGCGCCGGCCACAACCAGTACGCGCCCATGGAAGGGCTGGCGGCGCTGCGCGAGTGCATCGCCGCGAAGCTCGCCGCGAGCTACGGCGTGCGCGTCGACCCCGACGCCGAGATCACCGTGACGCAGGGCGCCACGGAGGCCATCTACTCTGCCATCCAGGCCGCCGTCGGCCCGGGCGACGAGGTGATCGCGTTCGACCCCGCCTACGAT
>JASHTN010000260.1 GCA_030040525.1 Gammaproteobacteria bacterium
TTCTCCTCGGGCGCCTTGTCAATCTGGTCGTACGCCACAAATGTCCCGCCGTTGGTCTCAGCCATCACCTTCGTCAACGCCGCAGTCAGCGTCGTCTTCCCATGGTCCACGTGACCAATCGTCCCCACGTTCACGTGCGGCTTGTTGCGCTCGAATTTCTCTTTGGACATGGAAGTTTCCTAACTCTGGCGATTCAAAGACCGGTTGCCCGGTCGACTGGAGCCCACGACCGGGATTGAACCGGTGACCTCGTCCTTACCAAGGACGTGCTCTACCAACTGAGCTACATGGGCTCGCGGCTCAGAAGTCGACACGCGGTCAAGCTGGAGCGGGTGATGGGGATCGAACCCACGTCATCAGCTTGGAAGGCTGAGGTTCTACCATTGAACTACACCCGCTGCTGATGGCATCCCTCTGCCGGCTTCGAGCCGACGAGGTCCGCTCCCTCTCCCTCAACCCGCTGGTGGTGGAGGGGGAAGGATTCGAACCTTCGAAGGCGTAAGCCGGCAGATTTACAGTCTGCTCCCGTTGGCCGCTTGGGTACCCCTCCGCAAAACGAGCCGCGTATTTTGATTTCAGAGGGTTAAGGTGTCAATTAGCCTGGCCCGGTATTTGCTTGGGCCTGCGGCTCAGCCTGCGACTCCATCCCGGACGCGGCCGCCTGCACGAGCCACTCGACCGCCGCGGGGGAGGCCAGTCGGGCAGTTCCGGGCTTGAGATCCCGCGGCAGCTCGATGGGACGTCGAAGTGCGCCCGGCCATCCGGGAGCTGCACTCCCTGGCGCAGGCGCCCGAGCACCTCCGGACCCGGCCGGCCACGCAGCCGCACCCGGTACTCCCGCTCGACCTCGCTCGAGGGGTGCATCAGCCGGTGAGCCAGCTCCCCGTCGGTGGTGAACAGAAGCAGCCCCGAGGTGTTCACATCCAGTCGCCCCACCGTGATCCAGCGGCCGGCCTCAGGATCGGGCAGCCGATCGAAGACGGTCGGCCTCCGCTGCGGGTCGCGACGGGTGGTCACCTTGCCGGCCGGCTTGTAATAAAGGAGTACCTGACAGGCAGACGAAACATTACCTCGCTCAAGCTCAAGCTTAACTCCGTCGAGCCGCACCTCGTCCCCGGGGCTCGCGCGATCGCCGAGCCGGGCGATGCAGCCTGCGACCGCCACGCGTCCGGCGCGGATCCATTCCTCGACGGAGCGACGCGACCCCAGCCCGGCGGAGGCCAGCAGTTTCTGCAGTCGCATCATAGGGTGTGATACTCGGCGGCGCACTGAGGAGGAACATCATGATCTACGATAGCATCCTCGGCACGATGGGCGACCCCGAGCCCTGAGCGCCCGGGACCTTCGCGCGCCCATGTTATAAGTCGCGCCATGGATGCGCGTGAGTACGCAGCGCTGCCGGACCCCTTTCCCATGTGGCGCGGGAGTGCGTTGCACGGGGCGCGCATCGCCTACGAGACCTGGGGGCAGCTCAACGCCGCGCGGGACAACGCCGTGCTGCTTTTCACCGGGCTCTCGCCCCCCGCGCATGCCGCCTCCTCGCCCAGGGACAGCTCCGAAGGGTGGTGGCAGGGAATGGTGGGACCCGGGCTCTCGCTCGACACCGATCGGTTCTTCGTCATCTGCGTCAACTCCCTCGGCAGCTGCTTCGGCTCCACAGGCCCCGCCTCGATCGATCCGGCAACCGGCAAGCCCTACCGCTTGCGCTTCCCCGATCTCTCCATCGAGGACATCGCGCGCGGCGGCTACCAGACCGTGCGCTCGCTCGGCATCCGACGGCTGGATACGGTCATGGGCCCCTCCCTCGGCGGCATGGTGGTGCTCGCCTATGCGGCGCTCTTTCCCGGGGCCGCACGGCGCCTGGTGTGCATCTCAGGCACCCAGGCCGCCGCACCGTTTGCGATTGCGCTGCGCTCCATCCAGCGCGAGATCGTCACCAAGGACCCCGGCTGGCGTGGCGGGGATTACGGTGCCGACTCCCCGCCGATCACCGGGCAGCGCATCGCCCGCAAGCTCGGCACCGTGACCTACCGCTCGGCCGCCGAGTGGCAGCAGCGCTTCGGGCGCGAGCCCATACGCCCCGACATGGCGAGTGGCGGCCCGTTCGCCTCGGAGTTTGCGGTCCAGGGCTATCTCGAGTCGCTCGCCCAGCGCTGGGTCAACCTCTTCGATGCGAATTGCTACCTGTACATCTCGCGCGCCATGGATCGATTCGATCTCACGGCGCACGGCGAGCCCGTGGGGCTCTATCGCCGCGCGGGGCTAGAGTCGGCGCTCGTGATCGGCGTCAGGACCGACCTGCTCTTCTCCGTCACCGAACAACAGGCGGTGGCCCGTGCGCTCGAGGCCGCGGGGGTCGCGACGCGTTTCGCGCCGCTCGATTGCATCGAGGGGCACGATGCCTTTCTCGTCGACCTCAAGACCTTTGGCGCGGAGATCGGCGCGTTTCTCGCGAGTGGCTCCTGAGGATTTCTTAATGAATCCCGGGGCGTGCGGTTTGCATGCCGGCGAGGCCGCTGGCGCACGCCTGCCCAAGACGGCAAAATTAAGTTCAGTAACGGCGGCAGGCGCCCCGCCGTGCAGGCATAATGTGTGACGGAGATCGATAAGAAGACGACGCGAGACGGGATCGTGGAACGCCGACTGCACACCCGGCACCGGGCCCGCACCATCGTGTACATCACGGCACCCGGGGGCCGCCGCAAGCTCTGCAAAGCGGTGAACCTGAGCGCCACCGGCGTGTTCGTCGAGACCACGAACCTGGGCCTGCGCAAGGGCCAGCAGGTCGTGCTCTCCTTCGCCATCAACCTCGGCACCGTCACCAAGCTCCATCGGCGTACGGCAGTCGTCGCACACGTCTCGCGCGGCGGCACCGGTCTCATGATGGAGACCTACGCCGCCCACGCCTCGGGCTGAAGCCCGGCGGAACATCCCGCGGGGGGACGTCTTGGACCCGGAGTCGCACGACTCGACGATTCGCTTCGGCGATGGCTTCGAGCTCGACCCGCGCGCCTGGGAGCTGCGCCGGGCGGGACGCGCGCTGCGCCTCGAGCGCATCCCGATGGAGATCCTGCTGTTTCTCGCGCAGCAGCCGGGCCAGCTCGTGAGCCGCGAGCAGATCGTGGAGAAGATCTGGGGCAAGCGCGTCTTCACGGACACCGACAACAGCATCAACGGCGCGATGCGCAAGATCCGCCACGCCCTCGACGACGACCCCGAGAACCCGCGCTTCATCCAGACCGTCACCGGGCTCGGCTATCGCTTCATCCTGCAAGCGGCAGCCGGCGCGCAGACTTCGGGAGATGCGCCGGCGCCGCCAGCCGCGCAGCCGGCACGCGTTCCCGTTGTTCCCTGGGTCGTCGCGCTCCTCGTCATCGCGGTGGTCATCGCTCTGATCTGGTGGCAGCGCTCGCACACGCGGGTCACCGCCACCGCGGCGCCGCAGGCTGCGGCTGCGCCGGCGCCCCCGAGCATGGTCGCGGTGCTCCCGCTGCAGAACCTGACGGGCGATGCGAGCCAGGATTACTTCAGCGACGGGCTGACGGAGGAGCTGATCGCGCAGCTCGGCAACGTCGATCCGCAGCACCTGAGCGTCATCGCGCGCACGTCGGTGATGCGCTACAAGAATGCGCGCACGCCTGTCGATGAGATCGGCCAGGCGCTCGGGGCGCAGTACGTGCTCGAGGGCAGCGTGCGGCGCGACGCCGATAATGTGCGCATCACGGCCCAGCTGGTGCGCGCCTCCGACCAGGCGCACGTCTGGGCTCGCGAGTACGACCGCCGGCTCACCTCGGTCCTGGCGTTGCAGGGAGAGATCGCCATCGCGATCGCCGACGAGATTCGCAGTCTCCTCGGCCAGCACCCGGCTGCGGCCGTGGCCCACAAGCCCGAAGCCACACCCGGGCACTATGCGGCTTACGACCTGTACCTGCAGGGACGGTACTTCTGGAATCAACGCAGTCCCGAAGGCTTCGCGAAAGCACTCAGTCTCTTTGAAAAGGCGATCGCGGAGGACCCGAAATACGCCCCCGCCTACGCGGGCCTCGCCGATACCTACTCCATGCTGAGCAACTACGGGTTCGCGGTGCACACCGAGGCGATGCCCAAGGCGAAGGCCGCGGCCGTGCAGGCCATCGAGCTCGATCCGAACCTGGCGGCCGCGCATAACGCGCTCGCCGACATTGCCGAGGACTACGACTACGACTGGCGTACGGCCGAGAAGGAGTTCCAGCGCGCCATCGAGCTCAATCCCAATTACGCGACCGCGCATCAGTGGTACGCCGATTGCCTCGCGTACCAGGGGCGCTTTGCGCCCGCCCTCGCCGAGAGCGAGCACGCCCGGGAGCTCGATCCGCTCTCACCGATCGTCGCCGCGGATCATGCGGTCATCCTCAACTACGCCCGGCAGTACGATCGCGCCATCCAGGCATTCCAGGCCGTGCACGCGATGGACCCGGGGCTCGGACGCGGGCACTTCGTCATCCAGACCTACGCGGAGGCGGGCCGGACTGCAGAGGCGCTCGGCTACCTGAACGCCTGGCGCGCGGTCGCTCACGGGCCCTGGATCTGGGCGAACGAGGCCTACGTCCGCGGACGCCTGGGGCAGCGGCAGGCAGCGGAGGCCGCCGTCCGCAAGATGGAGGAAGGCCTTCGGCCTTTGCAGATTGATCCTGTGCCCATGCGGGCGCTGGCCTACGCCGGCCTCGGAGAGGCAGACAAGCTGCTCGAGACGCTGGAAGCGTCCTTCGCCGAGCGCAGCAATCTGCCCACGACACTCAAGGTCGATCCGGTCTACGACTTCCTGCGCGATGACCCGCGCTTCACCAACCTCATGCACCGCGCGGGTTTGCAGTAGTCCGCGCGGTGCGCGACCGCTTCGTGAAGGGGATCAGCATCGGGGTCTGCTCGCGGTAACGCCGGTAGGCCTCGCCGAAGTAGCCGATGAGATCGTGCTCCTCGAACTGGATGGCGATCAGGATGTAGCCGCTCGTCGCGAGAGCAAACAGCAGATGCCCGCGCGTCATGCGCGGCGTCGCCCAGAACGCGAGCAGGAAGCCGAGGTACAGCGGGTGGCGCACCAGCTTGTAAAGAAGCGGCGTCGCGAACCCCACCGGCTGATAGCGCAACCCGCGCAAGTACGCCGTCACCTGCTTGAGCCCGAAGAGATCGGCGTGGCTCACCAGGAAAGTGCTGCCGAGCACCGTGAGCCATCCGAGCCCGCAGAGCGCGAGCACCAGCCGCTGCCCGGTGTCGTTGCGCACGTCCCAGACCACCTCCGTCATCGGTCGCCACTGCCAGAAGAGCAGCATCAGGCACAGGCTCGCGAGCAGCACGTAGGTGCTGCGCTCGATGGGCTCGGGAACGAGGCGCGTCCAGCCGCGCTTGAACCACGGCCGCGCCATGACGCTGTGCTGGATGGCGAACACCCCGAGCAGCAGCGCATCGATCAGCAGCGCCTCGGGCGTCAGAATCCCGGCGCCGGAGTCGATCGACTTGGGAACCACCACGTTGCCGACGAAGCCGATCGCGTACAGGAACGTGACGAAGAAGATGAGGTAGACGATACCACCGTACAGGAACGCTGCGACTCTGCTCATACAAGTCACCCTCCGATGCTGAAACCGACGAGACGTTGCTTCCAGCCGCCTTGTGGACGGGCAGGATCTGCGGCGGCAATAGCGCGGGGCTGTCGCCGGTATTATTTTTTTGTGTTCTGATAGGGCTTTGAAAAGCCTGCAGATCCCGGCATCACCCGAAGCTCCCGACAGGTGCCCTATGGAACCTGAATCCCCCTCCCGCAGGCGGCTGCTCAAGCGCCTGGCGCTCGGTGCGTCAATGACGACCGTGGCGCTCGCGCGCTCGCCGCAGGCCCGCGCAGCCGAGCTGCCGCTGCTCTCGCCGGCTGCGCCGGAGGCGAAAGCGGTCTACTACACGGAGGACGCCGCGAAGGACACGCGCGCGCCCAAGGGCGCGACTTGCGCGAGCTGCGGGCTGTACCAGGGAGCCAACGGCTCCAGCCAGGGACCGTGTCAGCTCTTTCCGGGCCGGGACGTGAAGGCCAAGGGCTGGTGCTCATCCTGGGCGCCGCAGATATAGCGGTCGGCGGGGCATTCCTGCGCGAGCCGCAGGCCCCGCTGACGGGCCGTAGGCCGTGCCGACCGCGACTCTATGGCGAACGACCGCAGTGGAATTCGACAGGGCCTCGAACCGGTTTTGCACCCCGGGCTATGGCCGCTGCGCTTCATCGATATCGAGGCGGCGAGCGGCCTGGTGCTGCTCCTTGCCGCCGCACTGGCACTCGCCTGGGCGAATTCGCGCTGGGCTCATTCCTACGAGTCGCTCTGGCATCTCCGGGTGCTCTTTGTGCCCGCGCACGGGCTGACGGGCTGGCTCCCCGGTCACGACCTGCACTTCTGGGTCAACGACAGTCTGATGACCGTGTTCTTCCTCGTGGTGGGGCTCGAGATCCGCCGCGAGATCCACGACGGCGCCCTTTCCAACCCCAAGGTGGCGACCCTGCCGATCATCGCCGCGGCGGGGGGCGTGCTGCTGCCGGCACTCATATATATGGGCGTGAACGCCGGCACGGACGCTCTGCGCGGCTGGGCCATCCCGACGGCGACCGACATCGCCTTTGCGGTCGGGGTGCTCTCGCTTCTCGGGCGCGGTGTACCGCCGGCACTGCGCATGCTGCTCCTGACGCTCGCGATCATCGACGACATCGCGGCGATTCTCGTGATCGCCTTCTTCTATTCGAGCGGAATCGCGGCGACGGGGCTGCTCATCGTGGTCGCCGGTGTCATGAGCGTGCTCGCGCTGCAGTGGCTCGGTGTGCAGAGCGCACCCGCCTACATCCTCCCGGGCGCCATCGTCTGGCTCGGCATGCTGCGCGCCGGCGTGCACCCGGCGCTCGCCGGAGTGCTGTTGGGTCTGCTCACGCCTGCAACCGCGGCCTTTGGGCGCCCCCGGCAGTCCGGCGAAAGGCCGGCACTCGATCCGCCGGTGGTGCGGGTGCAGGCGAGGCTCCACCCCTACGTGGCGTTCGGAATCATGCCGCTCTTTGCGCTCGCGAACGCGGGCGTCAATCTCGCGGGCCTCACCCTGACGCACGGCCTGCCGCTCAGGGTGACCGCCGGTGTCGTGCTGGGGTTGGTGCTCGGCAAGCCCGTCGGCGTGACCCTCGCATCGCTCGCCGCCGTGCGCCTCAAGCTGTCGGCGCTACCGGGCGGAGTGCGCTGGAGTCACATGGTGCTGCTAGGCTGCCTTGCCGGCATCGGATTCACCATGTCGATCTTCATGGCGAACCTGGCGTTCGAGGAGGAGAGTCTGCTCACTGCCGCGAAGTTTGCGGTGCTCGCGGCTTCGGGGCTCGCTGCCGTGCTGGGGTTCGTCATCGGTCGGTTCAGCGATCGAGCGCGGGGTAGTGCCGGAACAGGTCCTCGTTGTTGAACGGCACGCGGCGGCCCGAGGCCAGGTAGCGCGCGATGCGCGGGCGCCTGAAGACCGCAGCGTGCAGAGCCGCAAGACGCGGCCGCCGGCGCAGCGCGCGGGCCGTCGCCCGCGGGAAGGCGTAGCGCAGCCCCGCGATCACCTGCGCCATCGAGAGATCGGCGTAGCTCAGGCGCGCGCCGACCATCCACGGACCGCGACCGGGGTTCACCTCGATGACACGCTCGAAGTAGCTCATGAACTTCGGCAGGCGCACGCGGAGGAAGTCCCGGGTGCGCCGCCGGGCGGCCGCCCTCTGCTCTTCATAGGCGTAGCCGTCGCCCAACGGGTGATGGGTGCTGAAGATCTCCTGGTAGAGATCGAGGATCGTGAGCAGCAACTGGTGGGTCCACAGCCGCCCTGCTGCATCGCCCGGGGCGAGCCTGAGCGGTCCGCCGAGGTAGAGGAGGATGTTCGCCGTCTGCGCGATGAGCTCGCGTCCTGCCCGCAGCACCGGGACCGCGAACGGCGGCCGCGAGACGCCGCGCCCCGCGAGCATCCTGAGGATCGCGGCCACGCCGCCGCCCTTTGAGTCCGGCACGAGGGCGACATCGCGATACTCGGCCCCGCCCTCCTCAAGCGCCAGGCGAATGAATTCGCCGCGGCCCTGGACACCGGGCCAGTAGTACAGCTCGTAGATCATGTCGAGGTGTGAAGAGGGGCCGCGCGGTGTCAGTGGTGACCGATGGCCCAGACATAAGCTGCGACCGCCGATACCTGCTCCGGGGTGAGCTGCGCGCCGCCCATCGGCGGCATGACGCCGCCGTACTGCTTCGGGTGTGCGACGCCCTCGGTGATCGTGCGCTTCAGTCCCGGGTAACTGCCATCGCTCCAAAGCCAGTGCGGGCCCTTGAGGCTCGGGCCCGTGGGCGTGCCGGCCCCCTCCGGCCCGTGGCACACCGCGCAGGTCGCATTCGCCGCGCGGCCGTGGAAGATGTCATCGCCGAGCGCCACCATGCGGTGCGTGGCCCCTGGCGGCACCGGCAGATTCTCGATGTCGCCGGCGTTGGCATGAAGGCCCTCCGGCGGCAGCGCGCTCGCGGCGCCCGTGGCCCCGGCCGGCGCATCGGGCGGCGGGCACGGCGTGACGGCTGAGCCAGCATCCGTCCCGGCGCCGCCGATCCACACGATGCGGTAGATGCGCCCGCGCACATCGTCGGAGACATAGAGTGCGCCATCGGGTCCGATCGCCACCCCCGAGGGTCGATGGGCGGCCTCGCCCGGCTCCTTGATCGCGCCCGCAAAGCCGTCGGCGAAGACCTCGCAGCGCCCGGTCGCCCGGCCCTCGGCGAGCCGCTGGAACACGACGTTGTAGCCGCCCTGCGGGTAGGGGGCGCGGTCCCACGATCCGTGGAAGGCGATGAAGACGCCGTTGTGATAACGCTCGGGGAAGCTCTTGCCGGTGTAGATCACGGCGCCGTTCGGCGCCCAGTGCGCCGGGAACGAAGCGAGCGGCGCGAGCTTATCCGCGCAGACCCCGACCTTGTGGCCACCGTCGCCGCCGTACTCGGGTGCAAGCACGAGCCTGCCCTGCACCTCATCGTAGTAGCACTCGGGCCAGCCGTAGTCCCCGCCCCGCATCACGCGCATGAACTCCTCCGCCGGCTGCGTCGCCTCCTCCTCGGGCTGGTAGAGCGCCGGCCAGTTCTGGTGGAGCTGATCGCGGCCGTGCTGCGTGGTATAGAGCTCGCCCGTCGCATCGAGCGTGAGTCCCTCGGCGTTGCGGATGCCGGTCGCGTAGCGCTCGAGCGGCGAGAATCTCTGCAAGGTCCTGTTGGCGTCGTAGCGCCAGATGCCGCCGCGGACCTCGAGCTCGCGGCACGGGCTGATGCCGGCGGAGTTGCGCTGGCGGTTGCGCGACTGGCAGGAGTTGGTCGCGCTGCCCAGGTCGAC
>JASHTN010000261.1 GCA_030040525.1 Gammaproteobacteria bacterium
TAAAATCGATTACCATGTTCCTGAGAGATACAGTCGAGAGGAACTTGCGCAGCTGTTGCCGCATCCAACCTAGCCATGTTGTCCTTTAAGGCAAAAGTTCGCGTTAGCACATCGCCCCTGTCCGAATTCGTTCGGAAGGCCTCCTCACGCGATAAGACCAAGATCTATGCCGCGGTCCTTAAGAGAGCGTCCGACTCACAGAACAAGGTGCTTGAGCGGGCAGCGGACCGATTGCGGAGAGCGGGCTGAACTAAGCGCCCCGAACGGTCACGGGCGCTTCGTGCTGGGAGCGTCATCGTCCGCGGAGCTGTCCCTGTAGCAACCAGCGCTCGACGTCCGAGCGAAGCCATCCCTTTCCACCTCCCGCGCGCTTGCCCGGGAAAGTCCCGGCGCACACCCAGCGGTAGATCGTGCAGCGGTGCAGCGGTGTCGACCGGTAATGCGTTCGACGTCGTGTGTGCCGAGTACCTGGTCGATCTCCGGTAGCCGTTCCACCGCCGCGGACCGGCCCTCCTCGACCGGAATTGCGTGGGGTTAATTCAGTCCGCCGCCGAGGGGAGCGGTAAAGCTCGATTAAATTGCCGCTTCGGCACAAACGCAGCGATGCTGCGGGTCGAAGAACGGGCAAACCACGGACAATCCAGTGACTCGGCACAACCCCAACGAGGTTCTGAGGTCGCAACTCCCTCAGCTCATGCCACTACCCGTAGCTCAAGGCGTTTGCACCGACCATCTGGCTCCGTCCATTCGCAGATCGCCTGGCTGGCACCCGTCTCGTACCTCATCCAGGTTCCGTCCCGGAATTGGATTTCCCAGAAGGTCCCGCCATTCACGGTGACCCCCGTGCGGACAAATGCGCGCCCCCACCACACCGTGAAGCGCTCAGCCAGATCGAACGCGACCTCCTTCGCGACGTTGCCGAACAGGATCGCTGTGAGAGCCGCAAGTCCCAATTGGATAGCCGCGGTGGTGACATTCGGTAACAGTCCGGCCCGAAGCTCCGCGCGCAGGCTCTCCAGGATGACGAGGCAGCCTATAAGGCGACAGAGGTTGGCGAGTCGCGAACCTGCCGCAGGAGCAAACGTTAGAAGGAGGAATTCGTGAGCGAACCACCTCAGCAGGTTGCCGCCGCAAGTCGGTAGGGCTATGAGCTTCCGATACACGCTTGTGAGCTGGGACCGCGGAGGCCTGGCCTTACGGCCGCCCACCCGGAGATGCGTCCTTGGACTCGCCGACTTCGCGGAGCCTGTAGGTTGGAATGACGAAAGAGAGCGGTTCGGTTTGTCGATCACATTGGGCGGACGCCCGCGAACGCGTGGGGGCGAGGGGGAGCCTTCCACAGTTCGGCGCAGCGCAGCAACTGACCGTCAGGATGCGGCCATGCAGCGAGAGCAGGAAGACATCCGGGTGTGAGTATTTGTCGGGCGACCGTGGCTAGCCGTCCGAGAGTCGGTGGTTATCCACTCACAGCTAGACTCGATGGCCAGCGCCCCGAACCATGCGTGCTGCACCAGGTTTCCGCTCGCTTTCGCTCTGACACAGAGATCTTCGAAGATTGCCCAGTGTCGCTCACGGGGTGTGGTAAGGGTGGCGTTTGGCTGCTGCAGGAGCAATCCGCAGAAGTGGAACACATCCGCACGTGAACTTGGGCGCCGATAGATGCGTGGGTGGGTGGTTATCCTGGCGACGCTCGCGAGGACCTGCGGAGCGATTCCATAGGCCGCCGGCCCGTTCACGACGGACTCCAGTCATTCCTTGTATCGCCGATGGTCTTCAGAATCTGTTCGAAAGGCGTAGATCAGGACATTGACGTCCGGAAGGATCAATCGCGACCATCCATGCGATCCAGGAGGGAGGCGCTATCGCTCAGATCTACGCCGGGCAAGGTGCCACCACCGGCGCGGCACTCCGGCAGGGCCACCGGTTGATGTTCAGCCCGTCTCATCGGCCGCCGAAGCACGAGCTCGAGCCCCTGTTCAATGAGAGGGTGAGGGTAGTCTTACGCTTCGCGGCTTCCGCGTGCGCCCTCGCGGAGGGTTTCGTCGAGGCGAACCGTGGTTCTCATATGTCAGACCATACCCTACGATATGTCTATATGTCACCCGATATGCTGGAGAGTGTCGGCTCGACATCAGGCGCGTCAGGCCATGCACGCCAGCAGTAGACGCTTTCCGGCTTGGTCTCTCTTAGTCCGCGAGTCGCGGCTCGCCGTGCTGCTGCTTGCGGTATATGTCGTTTGTGGGCTTCCGGCTTGGGCGGACGTCGTTGTCAACGACGTTTCGCAGCTGAATCCAATCCATGTGCGGGAAGTGCTTACCCCCACAACTATCAAGCAGGTGGTCACGGCAGTTAAGGCGACCAGTGGTCCGGTCTCGATTGGAGGCGGTCGCTTCAGTATGGGTGGCCAAACCGCAACCGATGGAGCCGTGCAGCTGGACATGCGGCGGATGGATCGAGTCGTTGGGTTTTCGCGAGAGGCCAAGGAAATCACTGTTGAGCCGGGAATTACCTGGCGGAGGCTGCAGGAGTACATCGATCCTTACGATCTGTCCGTTCAGATCATGCAGAGCTACGCGAATTTCACAGTAGGCGGAGCGCTGAGCGTGAACGTCCACGGGCGCTATGTCGGTCAGGGCCCGATTGTGAAGTCGGTGAAGTCTATCCGACTCGTCCTTGCAGACGGTGATGTGGTAACTGCGAGTCCGACGGAAAACGCTGAGCTCTTTTATGGGGCGATTGGCGGATACGGCGGGCTCGGAGTGATCGTCGAGGCGACGCTGCGTCTCGCCGATAACGTGCCCGTGGAGCGACGAAGCGTCGTGATGCCGCTCTCCGCATATCGAAGCTACTTCGAGAAAGAGGTGCGCAGGAATCCGGGCGTTATTTTTCACAACGCTGACCTTTACCCCAACGGATTCGACACTGTGCGGGCGACCTCTTACGTCAGGACGGATGAGCCTGTCACGGTCTTGGCCCGCTTGCCTGCGCAGGGCAACGGCTATGCGGCCGATCGATTCGTGTTCAACGCGGTGTCGGAGTGGCCGGGAGGGAAGTGGATGCGGTAGCACGTCATTGATCCCTGGCTCTTCCGGGGAAAGTGCATTGAGTGGAGGAACTACGAGGCTAGCTATGACGTTCGGGAGCTCGAGCCTGCTTCGCGTGAAAAAACGACTTACGTGTTGCAGGAGTACTTTGTCCCCGTCGATCGACTGGAGACGTTCGTGCCGAAGATGGCCGGGATCCTCCGCCGGCATCACGTCAATGCGATCAACGTGTCTATCCGTCATGCTTTGCCGGACGCGGGCACGCTGCTCGCCTGGGCAAGGACCGAGGTATTCGCATACGTTCTTTACTACAAGCAGGGGACATCGGCGGAGGATCAGAGCGCCGTGCGTGGCTGGACTCGCGAGCTAATCGATGCGGCGATTGCCAATGGCGGGACGTACTACCTGCCGTACCAGATTCTTGCGACCAGACAGCAGTTCAACGCCGCCTACCCTGGGGCCGGCAGATTCTTTGAGCTCAAAGCTCGAGTGGACCCGACCGACAAGTTTCGCAATCGCCTTTGGGACGAGTATTACGTGCCTACCAGCCCGCACTTCCAGTAACTGCCCCACTCACAGTCAGACTCGATGGCCAGCGCTGGCTCTACGGCGGGTTGATGACCAGGTGCACGACGACCCGGCGGTTCGGCTCGAGGCAGGCCAGGTAGCGGCGTCTGTCGGCCGCGCGGTCGTACATCGGGCACTGTGTCACTGGCTCCGAG
>JASHTN010000262.1 GCA_030040525.1 Gammaproteobacteria bacterium
CGTCGTCGCCTTTTCCAACCAGCCGCAGGCAGCGCCGGGCCCGGCCGGAACCACCGGGCGGCGCTACGCCGGTGACGGCTATCGTGTGGCGCAGGGGGCCGAGCTCGAGGCGCGGCGCACGGCCGCGCGCTACGCGCTGCGGCAGCTCGCGAGCTGGCCGATCCGGGAGCTCGGCATGCACTGCGTGGTCTACGAGATCCTCGGGGACCGGTCCGTGCCCGAGGTGCTGGCAGCGCTCGCGCACGATCCGCAGGTCGCGCTTGCCGAGCCGCTGAGCGAGTTTCACACCCTGACCGCAGGCCGCGACGCCGCGGCGGCCGCCGCGCCCTACAACGATCCCCTCTACGACCTGCAGACCAACCTGCGCACCCTCGGCATTCCCGACGCGCACCGGCGCGCGCAGGGCGCCGGTATCCGCATCGCGCTCATCGATACCGGCGTCGATGCGCAGCACCCGGACCTGCGCGGCCGGATCCTCGGGACGCGCTCGTTCGTGAGGCCCGCGCACCGTCCGGCGCGGCTGTTGCGTCACGGCACGGCGATGGCCGGGATCATCGCGGCGGTCGCCAACAACCGCATCGGCATCGTCGGCATCGCGCCGCGCGCGCAGCTGCTGGTGTACGAGGCCTGCTGGCAGCTGCGGCCCGACGACGACGCGGCCGCCTGCAACACCTTCACCCTCGCGCAGGCGCTCGCCGCCGCGCTCGAGTCCGGCGCGCCGCTCGTCAACCTGAGCCTGGGCGGACCCGCCGACGCGCTGCTCGAGGCACTCATCGACGTCGGCGTCAAGCGCGGGGTGGTGTTTGTCGGGGCCGGGGCCGGCGCGGCCGCCGGCGCCGGTTTCCCGACCGCAGTGAGTGGCGTGCTGGCCGCCGCCGGCAGCGAGGGCGCGGTGCCCGACGGAGCGCTGCCGGCCCCTGCCCGGCACGTCCTGACGCTGCGTCCGGGAGGTGAATACGACTTCGAGTCGGGCGCCTCGGTCGCGGCGGCCGAGCTGACCGGCGTCCTCGCGCTCCTCATGTCGGCATCGCCGGTGCATCTCACGGCACCGCGCCTCGGCGCGCTGCTGCGCGACAGCGGCACCGCGGCTCCGGGCGCCGATCCGGCAGCGGTCAACGCCGCGGTGGCGTTGGCGCGCCTTGACGGCCCGTAGGGGCGCCGCCATGCTGCGCGCGCCATGCGCAGCCAATCCCCGGGGCTCACCTGGAGCCAGATCCAGGAAGCGCACGCGCGCATTGCCGACAAGATCAACCTGACACCCGTGCTCACCAGCTCGACGCTGGATGCAGCCAGCGGCGCGCGGCTGTACTTCGAGTGCGAGAACTTCCAGAAGGGCGGCGCGTTCAAGGCGCGCGGCGCCTGCAACGCCGTGTTCTGCCTCACCGATGCCGAGGCCGCCCGCGGTGTCGCGACCCACTCCTCGGGCAATCACGCGGCGGCGCTGGCGCGCGCGGCGCGCCTGCGCGGCATCGCCGCGCACATCGTGATGCCCGAAAACACGCCGCAGTCGAAGCGCGCTGCGGTCGAGCGCTACGGCGCCGCGATCACCTACTGCGCGCCGACACTCGCCGCCCGCGAGCAGGGCGCGGCCGCAGTGATCGCCGCGACCGGGGCCACGCTGGTGCACCCGTATGACGACCTCAATGTGATGGCCGGCCAGGGCACCACCGGCGCCGAGCTCCTCACCCAGGTCGCAGACCTCGACCTGGTGTTGTGTCCGGTGGGCGGCGGCGGCCTGATCGCCGGTGTCGCGGTTGCCGCCCGCGCGCTCAAGCCGGGCATCCGCGTCGTCGGTGTCGAGCCCACCGGCGCTGACGATGCCGCCCGCTCGTTCCGTGCCGGTAAGCTGTTTCCGAGCCTCAAACCCGACACCGTCGCCGAAGGCCTGCGCGGTGCGCTCGGCGAGAAACCGTTCGCCGAGATCCGCCGCTACGTCGATGACATCGTGACGGTCCCGGACACTGCGATCGTGGCCGCGATGCGCCGTCTCTGGGAAGTCATGAAGATCGTGGTCGAGCCGTCGGGCGCGGTGTCGTACGCGGCGATCGATGCCGGCCGCCTCGATGTGCAGGGCAAGCGCGTCGGCGTTGTGCTGAGCGGCGGAAATCTCGATCTGGAGCAGCTGCCCTGGGCGCGCGGCGCTACACCCGCTCGAGGATGAGCGCGATCCCCTGGCCGACGCCGATGCACATGGTGCAGAGCGCATAGCGGCCGCGCGCGGCGGCGAGCTGACAGCTCGCGGTGGCGGCGAGCCGTGCGCCGGACATCCCGAGCGGATGGCCGAGTGCGATTGCGCCGCCGTTCGGGTTAACGTGCGCGGCGTCGTCCGGCAGCCCCAGATCGCGCAGCACCGCGAGCGCTTGGCTGGCGAACGCCTCGTTGAGCTCGATCACGTCGAGCTGCGCGAGCGTGAGTCCGGCGCGCTCGAGCACCTTGCGGGTGGCCGGCGCCGGGCCCATGCCCATGATGCGCGGCGCGACCCCGGCGGTTGCCGCCGCGACCACGCGGGCGCGCGGGGTGAGCCCGTGGCGCTGCGCGGCCTGCTCCGAGGCCAGAATGAGCGCACAGGCGCCGTCGTTGACACCCGAGGCATTGCCGGCGGTGACCGTGCCGTTGGTGCGAAACGGGGTCGGGAGCGCGGCGAGCTGCGCCAGCGTCGTCTCGGCCCGCGGATGCTCGTCGCGCTCGAGCACCCGCGCCGCGCCCTTGCGCTGCGGGATCTCGACCGGCATGAGCTCGGCGGCGAAGAAGCCGCGCGCATAGGCCGCCGCGGTACGCTGCTGGCTGCGCAGCGCGAACCGGTCCTGGTCCTCGCGCGATACGGCGAACTGCGCCGCGACGTTCTCGCCGGTCTCGGGCATCGAGTCGATGCCGTACTGCTCGCGGATGCGCGGGTTGACGAACCGCCAGCCGATGGTGGTGTCGTAAATCTCCGCGCTGCGGCTGAAGGCGCCCTCGGCCTTCGGCATCACGAACGGCGCCCGCGACATCGACTCGACGCCGCCCGCAATCATGAGCTGCGCCTCGCCGCTGCGGATCGCGCGCGCCGCCAGCGCGACGGCGTCGAGGCCCGAGCCGCACAGTCGATTGACGGTGGCGCCGGACACCGACTCGGGAAGCCCCGCGAGCAGCACCGCCATGCGCGCGACGTTGCGGTTGTCCTCGCCCGCCTGGTTGGCGCAGCCGAGCAGCACATCGTCGACCGCGGCGGGATCGAGCCCGGAGTTGCGCTTCAGCAGAGCTGCGATCGGCAGCGCCGCCAGATCGTCGCTGCGCACAGCGGCGAGCGCCCCGCCGTAGCGTCCGATCGGGGTGCGCACCG
>JASHTN010000263.1 GCA_030040525.1 Gammaproteobacteria bacterium
CAGCTGCAGCGGCACGACGAAGTTCATGAGGCCGATGACGAAGGGCATCGCCACGAAGAAGATCATGATCGTGCCGTGGGCGGAGAAGATCTGATCGTAGTGCTCGGGAGGCAGATAGCCTGCGGCGTGAAACGCCAGCGCCTGCTGCGAGCGCATCATCAAGGCATCGATGAAGCCGCGCAGCAGCATGACCGCAGCCAGCAGGCAGTACATGATGCCGATGCGTTTGTGGTCGACACTGGTGATCCGCTCGCGCCACAGGTAGGGGATATAACCCCTGACCGCGACCCAGATCAGTACCGCCGCCATGCCGAAAACCACCAGCGCGCCGGCTGCGAGCGGTATCGGCTGATCGAAGGGAATGGCCTGCCAGCTCAGTTTTCCCCACATCTCAGTTCCGCCTCTGCGCCGTCACTGCCAAGGCGGACGCCGTGGTGCGTGCGGTCGTCGGTCCGTCACCGGGCGGCAGCCGCTGACCGACAATGTCCTCGAAGAGCCCGGCTCGCACGGCCCGATAGGTGTAGGGCTGCAGATCCTGGCTCTGCGTCAACAGGCCCCGGTACGCGGCATCATCCAACACCGGGCCGGCACGGTGCCTGGCCGCAACCCAGGCGGTGAATTCCTGCGCGGACACCGCCTGCACGTCAAATGCCATGCCGGGAAAGCCGTCGCCACTGAAGTGTGCCGAGAGACCGAAATAATCGCCCGGGTGGTCAGCCTCGAGGTTGAGGCGCGTCGTCATGCCGTACATGGAGTAGATCTCGCTGCCGAGCTGCGGCACGAAGAAGACGTTGAACACGCTCGATGAGGTGATCCTGAGACTGAGCGGCACCCCCGCGGGCACCACCATCCGATTGACGCTGGCTACGCTCTGCCGCGGGTAGATGAACAGCCACTTCCAGTCGAGCGAGACGACCTCGACCTCGAGCGGCTCCGCCGCTGACTTCAGCGGCTCGGCGGGGTCCAGCAGATGCGCGCTGATCCAGGCGATGCCGCCGAGGAAGAAGATGACGAGGGCCGGAATCGACCAGACGATGAGCTCGAGTCGCCCGGAATAGGCCCAGTTCGGCCGGTACACCGCCCGGCTGTTGGAGGCGCGAAACCAAAATGCGAACGCCAGGGTCGCCACGATGGTGGGAATGACGATGCAGAGCATGATGGCGAGCGAATCGAGCAGGATCGTGCGCTCGCCCTCGCTCACCGGGCCGGCGGGCGAGAGAACGGCCAGATGACAGCCGCAGAGCGCAAGCACTACCGGCAGCAGCGCTGCGTGCCGGCGCGCTGGCGCATGGCCGAAAGCCGATCGATGCTGTGCGGACCTCACGCGGCTCTCAGCGCCAGAGGTTCGTTCGCGCCAGGTCGATGACCTCCTCTCCGCGGCCGCTCAGGATCGCCTTCACCATGAAGAGCGAGAATCCCTTGGCCATATCCACGGTGATGGACGGCGGCATGGCGAGTTCCATGCGGTTCACGACCGCATCGACCACCACTGGTCCCTGATGCGCGAGCGCCGTCGAGATCCCCTCCTCCACCTCGGCGGGGGTCTCGAGCCGGATGCCACGGATGCCCACAGCCTCGGCCATCTTGGCGAAGTTCGGATTCTTCAGGTCGGTGCCGAAGTCGAGGAAGCCGGTCGACTTCTGCTCCAGGTCCACGAAACCGAGGTCGCCGTTGTTGAATACGACGACTTTCACCGGCAGCCCGAGCTGCACGAGACTGAGCAGATCGCCCATCAGCATCGTGAAGCCGCCGTCACCGGACAGGGACACCACCTGCCGCCCGGGGAATGCCGACTGTGCGCCGATCGCCTGGGCCATGGCATTCGCCATCGAGCCGTGCCAGAAGGAGCCGACGAGGCGACGCCTGCCGTTCATCGCGATATAGCGCGCCGCCCAGACCGTGGGCAGACCTACATCGCAGCTGAAGACCGCATCCGGCGCTGCGCGCTGGCTCAGCACCCGGGCGATCTGCTGCGGATGGATCAGCGTGCCTCCGCTGTTCTCCCGGGCAAGGTCGTCGAGCGCCTGGCGCGCCTCCTTGTAGTGGCGGCGCGCCTGCTCGAGATGCGCGTCGTCCCGCTTCTGTTCGAGCCGCGGTAGCAGTGCTTCGAGAGTCGCCCGAACGTCGCCGACGACGCCTACGTCCACCGCGACGCGGCGGCCGAGGTTTTCACCGCGAATGTCAACTTGGGCGATGCGCACCCGCGAGCCGCTCGGGTAGAACTGCCGGTAAGGAAAGTCGGTGCCGAGCAACAGCAGGACGTCGCAGTCGAGCATCGCGTAGTAGCCGGAGGAGAACCCGATGAGGCCCGTCATGCCGACGTCGTACGGGTTGTCCCATTCGACGTGCTCCTTGCCGCGCATCGCATGCACCATGGGCGCCTTGAGTCGCTCACCGACGGCGAGCAGCGCCTGATGCGCTCCGGCGCATCCCGATCCGCATAACAGAGTGACGCGTCGCCCGCCGTTGAGAAGCACGGCGAGACGTTCGATCTCCCTCGGTGCGGGCGTCACGACCGGCCGCGGCGGAAGCAGTGCCTCCGGCGGAAGGGCTGATGCATCGGCTGCGGCCTGCAGCGCGATGTCGCCGGGAATGACAACCACGGACACCCCGCGTTTGCTTACCGCCTCACGGATTGCGACCTCCAGCACCCGCGGCATCTGCTGCGCCGCCGAAACGAGCTCGCAGTAGTGGCTGCACTCCTTGAACAGCCTCTCCGGATGGGTTTCCTGGAAATAGCCGCTACCGATCTCGGCTGACGGGATCTGGGCCGCGATCGCCAGTACCGGCACACGCGAGCGATGGCAATCGAAAAGACCGTTGATCAGGTGCAGATTGCCGGGGCCGCAGCTTCCGGCGCACGCAGCGAGCTCACCCGTGAGATGCGCCTCCGCCCCGGCGGCGAAGGCGGCGACCTCTTCGTGTCGGACATGGAGCCATTGGATCTTCTCCTGCCGCCGAACGGCATCGGTGATTCCGTTCAGACTGTCACCGACGATGCCATAAACGCGCTGGATGCCTGCGGCCGCGAGCGTCGCGGCGAATTGATCGGCGACCGTCGTCATGGGCCTCTCCTTCACCTGTCGTGCGCGGTGGTCGGTACAAAACGCCTGATGGTATGCCAATCTATGCTCGCAGACGTCAATGACAGAGGAGATGACTGCGCGTGGCCCGGCGCCTGCTGCATTGCAATGAATCCGAAGCGCGATCCTCTGGCGGGAGCTGTGCAATGGCCGACGGGTGAAGATTGTCTCTTAATTCAACAAGCCGGTTTGCGCTGCGGATGACCGTGTCAGCCGTGGCGGCGTTCTCATTGGGTCGAGTGCTCGCGGTTCCCCTGCACGGGCTCTGGGCGGTTCTCACGGCCGTGATCGTTACTCAGGCAAGCCTCGGAGGGTCGATCAGCGCCTCGCTGGAATACGTCCTGGGCACTCTGGTGGGCGCGATCTATGCCAGTTTGGTGGCCCTGCTCATTCCGCACACCACGCCGCTGGCGACGGCTGGCGTGCTGGCGCTGTCGATTGCGCCCCTGGCCTACGCCGCCGCGCTCAGCAAGATGTTTCGAGTGGCGCCTTTCACTGCAGTGATCGTGTTGCTGCTCTCCGGGCAGTTTGGTGAAGGGCCGCTCACGGCCGCGGCGATCCGTTTGTCAGAGGTGGTGTTGGGTGGCGCGGTTGCCGTATTGGTATCGCTGGCTCTCTTTCCGGAACGCGCCTATCGCCGCGCCAAGCAGGCGGCGGTCCGCGCGCTGCAGCAGCTCGCGCAGGCCCTGCCGCGAATCCTGGCCGGCTTCGCCGCGCAGTCGGACCCTGCCGACCTGCAGCGCATACAGGATGCTCTCGGCAGCGCCGTGGCCTCGTTCGACGCCTTCGTCACCGACGCGAGAAACGCGCAACGCGTGAGTTTTGGATCGCGACCCGACGCCGGTCCGCTGTCGAGGACCCTGCTGAGGTTGCGACACGATTGCGTGATCATCGGCAGGGCCGCGACTCGGCCCCTCCCGGAGCCGTTGCTCTCGAGACTGTCCCCGCGCCTCACGGCGCTCGAATCTGCGGTCAGCGCTTATCTCCTGGCAAGTGCCGAGGCTCTGAGCGCCGGCGGGTCACCGCCCTCGGCCGCGCAGGTGGATGCGGCAATGAAAGCCTATGCCGCTGAAGTAACCGCCATTCGCGCCGCCGGCCTCACCAAAGCGCAGTCAGTGAACGAGGTCGAACAGCTCTTCACACTGGGTTTTGCCTTGGATCAGTTGTGCAGCAACCTGACCGACCTGGAGCGCTGTGTGCGCGAGTGGCAGACCGCCTGACCACCCGAGCTGGGCCCGTAGAATCATTTCTCGAGCATCGGCCTCCCTTCGTGGCTCACCAGCAGGTCGTGCATGTCGTTGGCGTGCTCTTCCTCCTGCGCGAGAATGTGTTCCAGCATTACGCGCGTCGTCGGATCCCTCTCACCGAAGTAGCGGACCATCTCGCGATACGTCTCGATGGCGATACGCTCGGCAACCAGGTTCTCCTTGATCATGTCGACCAGATTTTCACCCTCGGTGTACTCCGATGCAGCGCGCGACAACAGGCCGTCCGGACTGAGGTTGGGCTTGCCGCCGAGCTGATTGATGCGCTCTGCGAGAAGATCCAGATGCGCCTCTTCCTCCTTCGCGTGCTGCGCGAACTCCTGCTTCACGGCTTCGCTGGCCAGCCCGGTGGCACACACCGCGTGGAACTTGTAGCGCAGGACGCAGACGATCTCCGTGGCAACCGCATGATTCAGGAGTGTGATCGCATCCTCGACATTGCCGCCGTAGTTGCTGGTCACCGCCCCTTGGGTCAGGTGCTGACGCGCCCGGGCGCGGATGTTCTTGATGTCCGAGAGAAATGATCCTGGGCTACTCATGAGGCACTGCTCCTGTTGGTCGTGAGATGGACTCTGGTTCTTCGAGCCTGCGCCTGACCGCCCTCTCGTGCGCACCCACGGATCGCTCCACGGCACGGCACAGCTCCGGCTTCCGGCGGGCGTCGTCGCTCGAGGCACGATATCCTCACGTCCGATCGGCTGCCACCCCGGCGATGCGTTCGGCTGCCGCAGATGGCCCGCCCTGAAGCATCCGGCTGTAGCGTTCCGGGAGACACCTCAGGTGGTCATCTTTTTTGAACCGCGTTCGCAGCCTTGCGGATGACATCGAGTACCAGGGCCGGATTCGAGAGCATCGGGACGTGGCTGCTCGGAGTCTCGACGGTGGTGGCTTCCATCCGCCTCGCAACGAAGCGTTCCAGCTCGGGCTGTACGGTACGGTCCCTGGTGGCCACGATGTACCAGGTCGGCTTCGATCTCCAGGCAGTGCCCTCGACCTTCTGGTTGAAGAGATCCGCCGCCGGTGCAGCATGGGTTGCCCACACGAGCTTCTGCTCCTCCTCGGGCAGATCTCCGGCAAAGCACACGACGCCGTCCGGCTTCATCCAGACGCGTCCGTCTGCGACCTCGATGTGTGAAAAAATGTCCGTCACAGGGAACTTGGCCTGCTGGCTTTGCGATGTTTCGTTCGCGTCCGGCGCGAGCGCGGCGATGTAGACGAGCCCGGCCACGCGGGGATCGGTCCCGGCGGCTGTGATGACAGTGCCGCCGTAGGAATGGCCGACCAGGATGGCAGGGCTGCTGACCCGCGCCAGGGTGGCTTTCACGGCGCCGACATCGCCGGCGAGTGTGTCGAGGCCGTACTGCGCCGCAATCACCTCGTGCCCCTCACGCTGCAGCGCAGGGATCAGTTTGCTGAAGGACGAGCCATCGGCCCAGATGCCGTGGACGAAGACGATGCTGGGCTTGGTGTCAGTATATTTCGATTGCATATGGGTTCCCCCGTGTCGATTGCGCCCTCACCGGGCAACGCGCCCGAGCTGCCGTTCACCATAGGCTCGTGCTTGTCAGCTGTCTTGCAGAATCATGGCTGCTTTTGTCGTTGATTGCCTGAGGAGACAGCGGCCCTGCGGCCTTGCGGCAAGGCGACGGCGGACACTTGATGCGGCTCGACCTCAGCAAAACGGGACTCAGGTCAAATATGCCAGCTGGCCGCTTTAATAAGCTCTCACCCGCTCATGGCACGGTGGAGCAGGCCTCGCTAGTCGGCCGCTGACGCGCAATCATGGAAATTTTCGCCCGCAACGACACCATTTTCTACGTGAAGGACCTGATCTCTCGGGACCTGTGCCGCCGCTGCATGGAACTCTACGAGCGTGATGCGCGAAAACACTCGGGCTACACGACCAGCGCCGGTGGCGAAAGGCAGTTGGAGGCTGCGGTGAAGGTCAGTACGGACCTGGCTGTCGAAACGGAGGGTATCTGGAAGCCGGTGTTCGTCGAGCTGCACTCAGCCGTCACTACCGTGACTCAGAGTATCGCGGCGCAGTTTCCGGCACTGCAGGTATCGCCGCTGCAGTGTACCGGCTACAAGATCCAGCACTACAGGAGGAACGAAGGACATTTCAAGTGGCACTTTGATGCTTTAGGGCCTGGCGGCTGGGATCGGCAACTGGCCGTGATCATTTATCTGAACTCCGTCGAAGACGGCGGCGAAACCTGCTTCCACCGGCAAGATGTGAAAATAAAGCCCGTGGCCGGGGATGCGCTGTTCTTCCCGACGTTCTGGACCCACATGCACTGCGGTGAGATTCCCAGGTCCGGGGACAAATACATCATTTCATCGTTCATCAGGTTCGCGATCCCGGGGATTGACAGCGCGTCGTGAAACGCGGCCAGGCACGCAGCCGATGCGGCGTGCCATGGTTCGTCAGGTGAGTTTCTTGGAGCGCTGCCGCACCCGCCACCAATGATTCGCTCGTCGATCGATGCTTGCCGCAGGCGACCGCGGGCGCGCAGGGTCACTGCGCGAGTGCCGCGATGAGTCCTTCGAGTGCCACGTCGCCGCCACGACATAGAGCGTGAAGAGAGCCCCGAGTACCAGAAAAGCAATGGGTATATTGCTCATGACCGTCCACATGACCGTTGCGCTCGCGCAAGGCTAATGCGCCGACTGTTATGAACGGATTAGAAAAACCCGCGCTCTCGGGCCCGCGAGGCCCGCAGGCGTCGCAAGTAATTGATTCCCTGTCCGCTTCCCGAGCGCGGTCCTGAGCCCGTTGCGGGGATCAGAGGACTCTGACGCCTTGCCTCTGCGCCAGGAGAATCCGTTTGAAAACGGTCCGGGCGCGAAGCGCCAGGCAGACCTGCCGCACCGTCTCGACGGGCGCAAGGCCGTCCCGGTTGGCGACGATGAGCCAGCGGTCGCTTCCGGGGCGCCGTCTCTTCGCGCCCATGCCTGCAAGCAGGCGACGCGTCAGCTCGAAAAGGGCTGCCGGGCTCGGTTCGGGATTGTGCACGAACCCGATGAGCCTCGAGGTTCGACTGGCGCCGCCCTTGAGCACGCGGACCTGAATGCGGTTCCCATGGATCGTAGCCTCGAGTTGAGCTCGCCTGATCGCAAGCAGCTGCCGGATCCTGTCTGCCAGCACCGCAGCCGTTTTCGAATCCTGCCGTATCGGCGCCGTGATGGTCACGATCACCGTCCTGCCCTCCGGCACCGACTTGGCGAGGCCCGCCTGCAGGCGTCTGACCAGCCCGACCGCAGTCCTGTCGAAACGCAAGCGAGGCTCTTGCACGGCTCCGAGCGCTATGGTCTCGACAGCGGCTCGCTTGAGCCCCGCAGGCCTCACGGCTGAAACTTCATGATCGCCTGCAGCAACCCGGGAAAGCGCTTATTGACGTCATCCCAGCGCACGCTATTGAGATTCTCCACACCCTGCTTGGTCGTGCGGATCAAGCCGGCCTCACGCAGCACCCGGAAATGGTACGACAGGGTCGACTTCGCCATCTGCGCGCACGGCGCGGCGCCCGAGCAGGATACCGAGCGGTCGCGCCTCGCGAGCAGCTTCCTCAGGATCTTCAGGCGCATCGGATCACTCAGCGCGCCGAGCACCCCGGCGAGAGTGATGTCCCCGGTCGCAGGATGCACGAAGCGCGTCATAGCTCATTCCAATTCGGTCTTTGTCTTTTGCTTCATTAGTTCAATAATACTGTACCTTCGTATATTAACTCAGGAGACGGTCCATGCACAGACTCGAAGGCAAAGTGGCGGTGGTGACCGGCGGCAACAGCGGCATCGGCCTGGCGACCGCAAAGCGCTTGCACGAGGAGGGCGCGCGGGTAGTGATCACGGGCCGGGACCCCAGGACTCTGGATGCGGCGGTGAGCGCCATCGGCCCGGGCACGCTGGCAGTCCAGTCCGACGTCTCGAAGCTCGCAGATATCGACCGGCTGTTCTCGGTCGTCGAGTCGAAGCTCGGCAAGATCGACGTGCTGTTCGCGAACGCCGGCATCGCGAGGTTCGCGCCCTACTCGGCCTCGGAGGCGGGGCTCTTCGACGAGCTGTTCGCGACCAACGTCAAGGGCGTGTATTTCACGCTGCAAAAGTCACTCCCGCATCTCAACGACGGAGCCTCCGTGATCCTCAATACCAGCGTCGTCGCCAGCAAGGGCACGGAGAATGCGGGGATCTATGCGGCCACCAAGGCCGCGGTACGTTCCTTCGCCCGCACCGCCGCCACCGAACTTCAGGGCCGGAACATTCGCGTCAACGCGGTCGCTCCGGGGCCGATTGCCACTCCAATTTTCGGCCGCACCGGCCTGACCCAGGAACAGATCGAGGGCTTCCAGGCAGGCATCACCGCTCGAGTCCCCATGCGCCGGATCGGCCGCGCGGAGGAGGTCGCGAGCGCGGTGGCGTTCCTCGCCTCCGACGACGCCTCATACATCACCGGCGTCGAGCTCAACGTCGATGGGGGCATGGCGAACCTTTAGCCGCGCGAGCTCCGCTCGGGCACTGAGCGTCCGCTTCGGCACTGAACGTCCGCTCGGCACTAACGAACCGAGGCCGCCCGTCCGTTGGTGCCGGCGCGCGTGAACTCGAAACGGAGCAGCTCCACGCGCCGGGTCTGCGTGTCCGCCGGCGGGAACGTCCATTTCCGGGCTGCCGCCATCGCCAGCCGCTCGAAATACCGGCTCGGACCCGCCTGATCCACGAGCGTGGCCACGACATTGCCGTCCTGGTCGACGATCACGCGTACCGACACCCTGATGTGTCCGTGGATCGTTCGACGGGCTCGCAGCGGAACATCGGGGATCTCCTCGTGGACTGGCGTCGGCAACACCGCGGGGCCCGGTCCCCCGGCTCCCTGCTGTGCGGCGACCGCCGGCGGTGCCGGGCTCGGAGTCTGCGGCA
>JASHTN010000264.1 GCA_030040525.1 Gammaproteobacteria bacterium
TCGAAGGGCTTTTGACCCTTACACCCTTAGCAGGGGTGCGCCTTCGACCACTCGGCCATCTCTCCGTTTCGGGTTGTAAGGCCCGTGCGGGCACCGCATCCTGGCGGCTCGGCCTCGCTCGGGGCGTGCCATGATACTGAAGCGCCTCAGGGGCAGCAAAAGGCGCGGGCGAGGACCACCGGCTTGCAGGCGCCTTCAGGCGCTCAATCGTGTGCGCACGAACTCCTGCACCGAGCTGAGCGCCGCATCGAGCGCTTCGGGCTTGCTGCCCCCGGCTTGCGCAAAATCCGCCCGACCGCCGCCGCGCCCACCCACCAGCGCGGCCACGGCGCCCGCGAGCTCGCCGGCCTTGATGCGCTCCGTCTGATCGGCCGTGACTCCGACGACCAGCACGACCTTGGAGGCGTTCTCGACGCTTGCCAGCACGACCACCGCGGACTTCAGGCGGTCCTTGAGCTGATCGACCGCCGATCGCAGCCCGCTCGCATCCGCCCCCTGCACGCGCGTCGCGACCACCTTGACCCCCTGGATGTCGACCGCCGCGGCCGCGAGATCCACGCCCGGACCCAGGGCCGCCTGGTCCTTCAGAGTCCGCAGCTCGCGCTCCATCTGCCGGTTGCGCTCGAGCTGCTCGCGCAGCTTGTCGGCGACGTCCTCGCGCGAGCCCCGCAGCAGCCCGGCGAGATCCTTCAGCAGCGAGTCGCTCCGCTCGACGTACTCGAGTGCCGCCTCGCCGGTGAGCGCCTCGATGCGGCGCACGCCGGATGCGACTCCGGTTTCGCTGGTGATCTTGAACAGTCCTATGTCGCCCGCGCGGTGCACGTGCGTGCCGCCGCACAGCTCCATGGAGAAATCCCCGAGGCGCAGCACGCGCACGTCCTTGTCGTACTTCTCGCCGAAGAGCGCGATGGCGCCGGCCGCCACCGCGCCGTCGTAGTCCATGACGCGGGTCTCGGCCGGAGCGTTGGCGCGGATCTGCGCATTCACGAGCCGCTCGATCTCGCGCAGCTCCTCCGCGGTGACCGGCTGGAAATGTGCGAAGTCGAAGCGCAGCCGATCCGGTGCCACCAGCGAGCCTTTCTGCTGCACGTGGCTGCCGAGCACCTGGCGCAGCGCTGCGTGCAGCAGGTGCGTGGCACTGTGGTTGAGCACCGTGGCCTGGCGTCGGGCGGCGTCTACCTGCGCGTCCAGCGTGTCGCCGATGCGGATGCTGCCCGCGGCGAGCGTGCCGAGGTGCGTGTGCGCCGCGCCGCGCTTTTGCGTGTCCGCAACCACGAAGCGCACGCCCGCTGCGGTGAGCTCGCCGCTGTCACCCACCTGCCCACCGGCTTCCGCGTAGAACGGGGTGCGGTCGAGGATGACCTCACCCTGATCGCCCGCGGCCAGCGATTTGACCGGCGCGCCCTCCCTGAGGAGGGCCACCACGAGCCCCGGCGAGGCGAGCTCCTCGTAGCCCTTGAAGATGGTGCGCGCGTCCACGGCGGCGGCGCTGTGCACGTCGGCGCCGAACTTGCTCGCTTCCTGCGAGCGGCGCCGCTGCTCCTGCATCGCGGTCTCGAACCCCCCCTGATCGATGGCAAGACCGCGCTCGCGCGCGACATCCGCGGTCAGGTCGGCCGGAAATCCGTAGGTGTCGTACAGCTTGAACACCGTGTCGCCGTCGATCACCTTGCCGCCGTGCAGGCCGCGGATCGCGTTCTCGAGCAGCACCATGCCGTTGGCGAGCGTCTCGGCGAAACGCTCCTCCTCCTGCTTGAGCACCCGCTCGCTCACTGCACGCCGCGCCACCAGCTCCGGGTAGGCTTCGCCCATCTCCTGGGCGAGGACCGGCACCAGCTTGTAGAAGAACGGCTCGCGGATCCCGAGCTTGTAGCCGTGGCGGATGGCGCGGCGAATGATCCGGCGCAGCACGTAGCCACGCCCCTCGTTCGAGGGCAGCACGCCGTCGACCACCAGGAAGGTCGCCGCGCGGATGTGATCGGCGATCACACGCAGCGAGCTCGAGGTCAGCACCGGAGTGCCCGCGAGCTTGCCGGCGGCGCGGATCAGCTTCTTGAAGAGGTCGATGTCGTAGTTCGAATGCACGCCCTGCATGACCGCGGCAATGCGCTCGAGCCCCATGCCGGTATCCACCGAGGGCTTCGGCAGCGGCGTGAGCCCGCCGTCCGCCGCGCGCTCGAACTGCATGAAGACGAGGTTCCAGATCTCGACGTACCGGTCGCCTTCCTCCTCGCTCGAGCCCGGCGGACCGCCCGCAACCTCGGGGCCATGATCGTAGAAGATCTCGCTGCACGGTCCGCAGGGTCCGGTATCGCCCATGGCCCAGAAGTTGGTCGCTTCGCCCAGGCGCGCGAAGCGCTGCGGGCTCACGCCGAGGTCCTTAAGCCACACCTCCTCGGACTCGTGGTCGTCGTGGTATACGCTGACCCAGAGCCGCGCGGGGTCGAGTCCTAGGTTGTAGATGAGGAAGTCCCAGGCGAAGTGGATCGCCTCCCGCTTGAAGTAATCGCCGAAGGAGAAGTTGCCGAGCATCTCGAAGAACGTGTGGTGGCGCGCCGTGTAGCCGACGTTCTCCAGGTCGTTGTGCTTGCCGCCGGCGCGCACGCAGCGCTGGCTGGTCACGGCACGCAGGTAGTCGCGCTCCTCCCTGCCGAGGAACACGTCCTTGAACTGCACCATGCCGGAGTTGGTGAACAGCAGCGTCGGATCGTTGCGCGGCACCAGCGAGCTGGATGGCACGATGATGTGGCTCTGCGCCTGGAAGAACTCCAGGAACGCACGCCGCAGATCGGCCGCACTCATGTAGGTGGGTTTGCCCAAGACCCAAGGTCCTTCAGTCCGTGTCGGGATCGGCCCCGAGAGCCGCACGAATATGATCGGCTGAAAAGCCCCGATACTGCAAAAAGCGTCCCTGCCGGGCCCGCTCGCGCCAGCTGCCGGGCAGCCGCTTGCCGAAACGGCGCTCACGCGCCGCGCGCGCGAGCGCACGCCAGTCGGGCCCGTTGGCGAGGACCGCCTCGATCAGCTCCGGCGCCACGCCCCGGGCGCGCAGCTCGGCAGCCACCCGGATCGGACCCTGCCCGCGACCGGCGTGATAGGCGACATAGTTCTCGGCGTAGCGGGCGTCGTTGAGGATGCCCTCCCTGGCGAGCATCCCGACGGCCTCGGCCGCCGGGACGGCCTCAAAGCCCCGCTGCGCCAGCCGGGCGAGCAGCTCGCCGCGCGCGAAGTCCTTCCGGGCGAGCAGCGCAACCGCCGCCGCCCGCGCCGCGGTGGCGTCCGCGCTGTCATCCGTGCGTGCTCGTTTCAGGGGCATCGTTTCGAGTATAGTGTCCATGTCCCGAACAGCGAGGGAAGACGCATGCGATTTCTCGGTGCAATTCTGGCCTGCCTCGGTGCCGCCAGCCTGACTCCATGCTTCGCTGATCCGCCGCCGAACAGCACGGCGCCTGCGGCGAGCCAGCCTGCCACACCGGCGGCTTCGACGCCGGCCGCCGCTCCGGCAGCGGCTGCGCCAGCGACGAGCCAGTCCGCCGCCACGGCGACGAAGACGGCCTCAGCGTCAGCCACGGACGCCACAACGGCCGCCACGCTAGCCGGGGAGGAGAGGCAGCTGCGGGACGCAGGGTACTCGCCGGAAATGCACAACGGCACCATGCTCTGGTGCCGTCGTGAGGAGGAGCTCGGCTCGCGTCTGGGGTCCCGCAAGAAGGTCTGCGGCACCGTGGAGGAGCTGAGCGTGCTCCAACGACAGGCCCAGGAGCAGTTCAGGCAGCAGTCGGCTGCGACTTACTCGACAAACCCCCCGGGCAAGTAAGGCTCCGCAAGACGCTGACCCCCTCAGGCCGTATTGGCGGCGGGCTCGCCTGCGCGCTGGCGTGAGGGCAGCAGCCGCGCTCTCACCTGCTCCTCGATCTCACGCGCCACGTCCTTGTTGGCCTGCAGGTAGGCGCGCGTGTTGTCCTTGCCCTGGCCGATGCGGTTGCCCTTGTAGGCGTACCAGGCGCCGGACTTCTCGACGATTCCGAGCGAGCTCGCGAGCTCGATGATCTCGCCCTCGCGTGAGATCCCCTGGCCGTACATGATCTCGAACTCCGCCTCGCGGAACGGCGGCGCCACTTTGTTCTTCACCACCTTGACGCGCGTCATGTTGCCGACGACTTCCTCGCCGTTCTTGATGGCGCCGATGCGGCGGATGTCCAGGCGCACCGAGGCGTAGAACTTGAGCGCGTTGCCCCCGGTGGTGGTCTCGGGGTTGCCGAACATTACGCCGATCTTCATGCGGATCTGATTGATGAACACCACGATGGTGTTGGAGCGCTTGATGTTGCCGGTGAGCTTGCGCAGCGCCTGCGACATGAGCCGCGCCTGCAGCCCAACCTGCATTTCGCCCATCTCGCCCTCGATCTCGGCCTTCGGCGTCAGCGCCGCCACCGAGTCCACCACGACAATGTCGACCGCGTTCGAGCGCACCAGCAAGTCGGTGATCTCGAGCGCCTGCTCGCCGGTGTCGGGCTGCGAGACGAGCAGATCGTTGATATTGACGCCGAGCTTCTCGGCATAGCTCGGATCGAGCGCGTGCTCGGCGTCGACGAATGCGGCGGTGCCGCCCGTGCGCTGCACCTCCGCAATCACCTGCAGCGTGAGCGTCGTCTTGCCCGAAGCTTCGGGACCGAAGATCTCCACCACCCGGCCGCGCGGCAGCCCCCCGATGCCGAGCGCGATGTCGAGGCCGAGCGATCCGGTGGAGACCGTCTCCATGTCGAAGGTCGCCGCGGCGTCGCCGAGGCGCATGACCGAGCCCTTGCCGAACTGCTTCTCGATCTGACCCAGTGCGGCGGCGAGCGCCCTCTTGCGGTTCTCTTCCATCTGAAATTTCCCGAAGGTGAATATGGCCGGTGAAGAAATTCCCCGGGAGGCAATTATCCCATAAAGCTCTCTCGCCCGTGCGCGCTCGGGCGCAGCGTTTGGCACTTATGTGCGCACTTTTTCCGCTTCAACCAGTGGGTACGACCCGATGACACTGTATGCGGGACCTGCGGCGAGAGTGCGGCTCTCGATCAGCGCGAACGCAGTGAACTGCCAGCGCAGCGGACGGATCCGCTCATCGAACCGGGCCTTCACGACCTTGCGTGCGAGAGTGACATGCGCGCGGAAGGGCTTGAGATCCGGACTAAAACCGGCGGCCAGAGCCGCAGCGCCGAGCCCGCGCGCCAGAGCCTGCGCCCTGGGCGCCACCGCGGATGAGTCCGGCGCGGCCGCGAGCGCGCACAGCAGCTGCGGCCGCGCCCAGTGCTCGAGGCGCTCGAAATCGAGCGTCACAGCGGCCTCTGCCGCCCGCCGGCTTGCGGCGACCCGCCGGGCCACGGCGTCGAGCTCTGCGACCCGCGCTGCAGCGACACTGCCCAGAAAGCACAACGTCACGTGCAGGTTCGCCGCAGGCACCGGCCGGCCGCCGCAGGCCCGCGTCGCCTTAGCCGTCGCGTGCACCAGGCCCAAGCGCTGCCCCTCGTCGGGCCAGAGCGCAAAGAACACCCGGCGGGTCGCCTCCGTGGGAGCGCGCGCGAGTGCGTCGGTGGTCAATCCGAGGCCCCATGGTGCGGCGTCGCGTGCTCCTCTGCGGGCAGGTCGAGCCGCAGCACCAGGCGCAGCGCGTGCCGGACCGCGCTCGAGCGCACGAACTCGCGGTCACCGTCAAAGCGTTGCCTCTCGGCGATCGCGTGGCTCGCGCGCCCCAGGCGGGTGGCCGCGCAGAGCCACACCGTGCCCAGCGGCTTCTCGGGCGTGCCGCCGTCGGGGCCGGCAATACCGGTCACGGCGAGCGCCACATCCGCGCCCGACACCCGCAGCGCCCCCTCGGCCATCTCGCGCGCGGTCAGCTCGCTGACCGCGCCGAACTCGACGAGCGTGAGTGCCGCGACTCCGAGATCGCGCTGCTTCGCGGCGTCGGAATACGTCACGTAGCCACACTCGAACCACTGCGAGCTGCCCGGCACGTCGGTGAGCGCTTTCGCGATCCAGCCGGCGGTGCAGGATTCAGCGGTCACGATGCGCCGCCCGGCGTCGCGCAGTTTCTGCCCGACGCGCGCGGCCAGCTCGTAGAGCTCGGCATCGCTCACCATGCTGCGAGGCTACCCCAGGGGCAACCCCGCCGGTAGCGCCACCGCGGCGCGCCGCGGGTCAATTTGCCGCGGCGCGCTTCAGCGGCTGGAGCTTGTAGGCGAGGGTAAAGCGCGAGGCGAAGCAGATGCGGTTCGGCGGACGCCCCACATGAGGCAGGCTGCCGTCGAACAGCACCAGCCTTCCCGGCCGGGGACTCACCGCCACCTGCGCATCCATGCTGGAATCGAAAAACAGCGTCTCGCCGCCCCACTCCACGTTCCATTCCGGGGCAATGAACCACAAGGCGGTCAATTCCCCGGCCCCCGGCGGGCAATCGGTGTGCGTGAAGAGCATGTCGCCGTAGGCCGCATAATTACAGTAGCAGCGATAGATTTTGTACTGGGCTTGCGCGGCGAATTCCCCCGCCGCCGCCAGTGTCAGTTGATAAATCGGCAGTTGGGTGGCGGTCTGCATGGGTATGTTCAGCACCCAATGCTTGAAAGCGGAAGTGTCGGGGCGCGCCGATTCAGTATGCGTGAAGGCCCCGTTCTGCAGGGCCGCAGTCAATCCGTGGATGTCGTTCATCTGCAGCAGGCCGTCGTAAACCCGCACCTCGCGGCCCTCGATGGAGTACTGCCGTGTTGCTTTCATGGTTGTGCTGCGCTGCCCGGCTGCAGCATAACGCGGCAGGCTTCGCACCACCATGCACCGCGTTTCGGACAGCGCTGAGTGTTACGTCTTGTGTGCCGCAGCTTCACCCGGCACAGGCAGGCCAACTCTGCGGCAGAAGGCAGCGAAGCGCGGATCGTCCTCGTAGCGCAGCATGAAGGGGTCGTAGAGCAGGTGGCCGATACCTGGATCGCGATTGATCCAGGCCCGCTCGAGCCACTCGAAGGTCTCCTTGGCATCGCTGCGCAGCGCATAAACCTGGGCGATCTGGTAGGCGCCAATGGCCGCGTACTTCTCGATCATCGTCCGCAGCGCCCCATCGGCCGCGCTCCGCGGGGCTGAGCCCTCGGTCGATTGCGATGCGCCGGCTTCTTCTGTGCTCATTGCCGCACGCCCTCGCGGGTTAAGACAAGGATGCGCTCGCGCTGCGCACGACAGAAAATTCCGCGCGGTCGGGCACCCTCCTTCGAGCTCTGTGACTGTCCCATTGCTCCAGCTCGGTGCATCTGAAGGCCATGCTCTGCCGGGTGCGCCCCGCACTGAGCTAAGCTGGTGCGCATTCACGATGTCAGTACCAGCTACTTACCCCTCTAAGCCCTTGAACGACAAGCCACACACCCCCGTGATGCAGCAGTACCTGCGCATCAAGAGCCAGTATCCCGACATCCTGCTCTTCTACCGCATGGGCGATTTCTACGAGCTCTTCTACGAGGACGCCCGGCGCGCCGCGGCGCTGCTGGACATCACGCTGACGACCCGCGGCCAGTCGGCCGGCGAGCCGATCCCCATGGCGGGCGTGCCGTTCCACGCGGTCGACAGCTACCTCGCGCGCCTGGTGCGCCGCGGCGAGAGCGTCGCTATCTGTGAGCAGCAGGGCGATCCGGGCGCCTCGCGCGGGCCGCTATCGCGCGAGGTGGTGCGCATCGTCACTCCCGGCACGGTGACGGATGCAGCGCTGCTGGAGGAGCGCCAGGACACGCTCGTCGCCGCCTCGGTCCGCGACGGGCCGCGCTTCGGGCTCGCCTGGCTCGATCTCGCCGCCGGAAGATTCGCAGTGCTCGAGGGCGCGGGAGGCGCCGCGCTCGGCGCCGAGCTCGAGCGGCTCAAGCCCGCAGAGCTGCTGCTGCCCGAGGGCCAGGGCGCCGATCTCGCCCGTTGCGGCACGGCGGTGCGCAGCCGTCCGCCCTGGCACTTCGAGCTCGCGAGCGCCTCGCGGCTGCTGACCGACCAGCTCGGCACGCTCGACCTGAAGGGCTTCGGCGCCGACGAGCTGCCGCTCGCCATCTGCGCCGCGGGCGCGCTGCTGCAGTACGTGCGCGACACACAGAAGTCGGCGCTGCCGCACATCCGCGGGCTCAGCGTCGAGGAGCGCGGCGATGCGCTCCTCCTGGATGCCGCCAGCCGCCGCAACCTCGAGCTCGATGCGAGCCTCACGGGAAACCCGGCGGCGACGCTGCTGGCAGTCATCGACAGCTGCGTCACGGCCATGGGCTCGCGGCAGCTGCGCCGCTGGCTGAACCGCCCGCTCACCAGCCACGGCGTGCTGCGCACACGCTACCAGGCGCTCGGCGCCCTGATCGAGGCGCGCGCTTTCGGTGCGCTGCGCGACGGGCTGCGCGGCATCGGGGACATCGAGCGCATTCTCGCGCGCGTCGCGCTGCGCTCGGCACGGCCGCGCGACCTGACGCAGCTGCGCAGCTCGCTCGCCGCGCTCCCCGCACTGCGCGCCGCGCTCGTGCCCCTCGACTCCCCGTTGCTCGAGGAGCTCAGGGGGCGGACCCATGAGCACGCGGCCACGGTGAGCCTGCTCGCTGCGGCCATCGCCGCAGAGCCGGCGAGCCTGGTGCGCGAGGGGGATGTGATCGCCCCCGGCTACGACGCCGAGCTCGATGAGTTGCGCCGCATCGCCACCCATACCGACGAGTTCCTTCTCGACCTCGAGCGGCGCGAGCGCGAGCGCACCGGCCTGGCCGGCCTCAAGCTCGGCTACAACCGCGTGCAGGGATTCTTCATCGAGGTCGCGCGCCGCGATGCCGAGCGCGTGCCGAAGGACTACATCCGGCGCCAGACCGTGCGCTCCGCCGAGCGCTTCATCACCGCCGAGCTCAAGAGCTTCGAGGACAGGGTGTTCAGCGCGCGGGACCGCGCGCTCGCCCGGGAGCGCGCGCTCTACGACGAGGTCCTGACCCGTCTCATCGACACCCTGGCGCCGCTGCAGGCCACGGCCGGTGCGATCGCGGAGCTCGATGCGCTCGTGGCGCTCGCCGAGCGCGCCGCGGCGCTCGAGTGGTGCGCGCCCGAGCTCAGCGCCGAGCCGCGCCTCAGCATCGTCGCCGGACGGCATCCGGTGGTCGAGCGCTTCTCGGATGCGCCCTTCGTGCCGAACGACCTGCACCTCGATGCCGCGCGGCGCATGCTGGTCATCACCGGTCCGAACATGGGCGGCAAGTCCACCTACATGCGCCAGGCCGCGCTCATCGCCGTGCTCGCGCACATCGGCAGCTACGTGCCGGCCGATCGCGCGGTGTTCGGCCCCCTGGATCGCATCTTCACGCGCATCGGCGCCGCCGACGATCTGGCCGGCGGGCGCTCCACCTTCATGGTGGAGATGTCGGAAGCGGCCAACATCCTGCACAACGCGACCGCCAGCAGCCTGATACTGCTCGATGAGATCGGCCGCGGCACCAGCACCTTCGACGGCCTGTCGCTCGCCTGGGCGGTGGCCCGCGACATCGCCGGCCGCGTGCGCGCCTTCACACTCTTCGCGACCCATTACTTCGAGCTGACGACGCTCGCCGCCGAGATCGAAGGCTGCGCCAACGTGCATCTGGACGCGACCGAGCACGGCGACGGCATCGTGTTCCTGCATGCCGTCAAGGACGGCCCCGCGAACCGCAGCTACGGCCTGCAGGTGGCGCAACTCGCCGGTGTACCGCGCAAGGTGATCGGCGAAGCGCGCCGCTATCTGGAGAGGCTGGAAGCGCAGCGCGACGGCGGAGTGTCCGGCAACGGGCCGGACGCCACGGCTGCACAAGGGCAGCTGCCGCTCCAGGCTCCTGCGCAGCCGGACGCGATCCGCGCGGCGCTCGGTGCGCTCGACCCGGACGAGCTGACGCCGAAGGCGGCGCTCGAGGCGCTGTACCGCCTGCGCCGCCTGCTCGCGGAGCCCTGACTAACGCAGCGAGAATCGGCCGTCGCGCAGAAAGCTGCCGACTTCGCGCGCCACGCGCGCCGACAGCAACAGCCCCAGGTGACTCACCGGGAGCACGATGTGGTCGGTGGCGCCCGGCATGCGCGTCTCCGCCACCGCCACCGTCCCGTCGTTGTCCTCGTCGAAGCGCGCGAGCAGATGGCCGACCCCGAGCGGCTGGCTGCCGGCGACGATCCCGAGCTGCCGGCTGTAGGTCCAGCGGCGCGCGCGCGGCTCGAGAAGCTCGCCGGCAGCCTCTCCCATGAGCTGCAACACCGGTGCAAAGCGCGCCGCGCTCATTGCCGCGCGGCTCGCCACACAAGGCGTGCCGAGGAACACCACCCGGCCGTCGGGCTGCTGTGGAAAGTGCTCGAGGAAGCGGTGGATGACGAGGCCCCCTAAGCTGTGGCCGACGAGATGCACGCTGGGGGCCTCGAGCTCGCGCACGAACTGATCGAGGCGCGCGGCGATCGCGCTCATCGAGGCGGATGCCCCGGAGTAGCGGAACGGATGCAGCACCAGCCCGAACTCCTGCGCCAGCCGGTGCCGCAGCACGAGCGACTCGTCACCCGGCATCCACAGTCCGTGCACGTAGACGACTTCGGCCATTTCGGCGTTCAAGCGGCCGGCCGCCCGCCGCGGCCGTCATTTATGGCGGCGGCTATGGCGGCGGGACGCGCACCCGCACGTGCAGCTCGCGCAGCTGCGCCTCGCTCACTTCGGTGGGCGCATCGGTGAGAGGATCCGCCGCCGTCTGGGTCTTGGGAAAGGCGATGACTTCGCGGATGCTGTCGGCGCCCGCCATCAGCATCGCGAGCCGGTCGAGCCCGAAGGCGATGCCGCCGTGGGGTGGCGCGCCGAACTTGAGCGCATCGAGCAGGAAGCCGAATTTCTTCTGCGCCTCGTCCGCGCCGATCCCGAGCAGCTCGAACACCGTCGACTGCATCTCCTGGCGGTGGATGCGCACCGAGCCGCCGCCGATCTCGGAGCCGTTGAGCACCATGTCGTAGGCCTTGGCGAGCGCCGCACCGGGCGCGGCGCGCAGCGCCGCCGGATCGGCGTTCTGCGGCGCCGTGAACGGATGGTGCATCGCTTGCCAGCGCCGCTCTTCCGCGTCCCATTCGAACATCGGAAAGTCGACCACCCACAGCGGCCGCCAGCCGGCTGCGACCAGCTTCAGGTCCTGCCCGAGCTTCAGGCGCAGCGCGCCGAGCGCGTCGTCGACGACGCGCGCCGTATCGGCGCCGAAGAAGATCAGATCGTTCGCGGCGGCGCCGCTGCGCTCGAGAATGCCGGCGAGCGCCGTGTCGCTCAGGAACTTCACGATCGGCGACTGCAGGCCCTCGCGCCCGCGGCCGCGCTCGTTCACCTTGATGTAGGCCAGGCCCTTGGCGCCGTAGCGCGCGACGAACGCGGTGTATTCATCGATGGCCGAGCGCGCCAGCGCCCCGCCCCCGGGTACACGCAGCGCCGCGACCCGCCCCTGCGCGTCCTTTGCCGGGCCGGCGAACACCTTGAAGTCGCAATCCCGCACGAGATCGGCGACGTCGGTGAGCTCGAGCGGAATGCGCAGGTCCGGCTTGTCGGAACCGAAGCGGCGCATCGCCTCCGCGTAGCTCATGCGCGGGAAGGGATCGGGCAGCTCGGCGGCGAGCACTTCCCTGAAGAAGTGCCGCACCAGCCCTTCCATGAGCTTCATGATGCCCTCCTGCGTCAGGAACGAGGTCTCGACGTCGAGCTGTGTGAACTCCGGCTGGCGGTCGGCGCGCAGATCCTCGTCGCGGAAGCAGCGCACGATCTGATAGTAGCGGTCGAAGCCCGCAATCATCAGCAGCTGCTTGAAGATCTGCGGCGACTGCGGCAGCGCAAAGAACTTCCCCGGGTGCGTGCGGCTCGGCACCAGGTAGTCGCGCGCCCCTTCCGGCGTCGCCTTGGTCAGCATCGGGGTCTCGAGATCGATGAAGCCGTGGCTGTCGAGGTAGCCGCGCATCGCGCGCGTGATCCGGTGACGCAGCCTCAGGCGCTGTGTCATGACCTCGCGCCGCAGGTCGAGGTAGCGGTAGCGCAGGCGCACTTCCTCGCCCACTGGCTCATCGAGCTGGAACGGCAGCGGCTCGGAGCGGTTCAGCAGCTCGAGCTCGCGCGCGAGCAGCTCGACCTCCCCGGAAGCGAGGTGCGGGTTCACGGTGCCTTCGGGCCGGGCTCGCACCGTGCCCGTCACGCGCACCACCCACTCGTTGCGCAGCCGCTCGGCTTCCCTGAACACCTGCGCCACATCCGGGTCGAACACGATCTGCAGCAATCCTTCGCGATCGCGCAGGTCGACGAAGATCACCCCGCCATGGTCGCGGCGGCGATGCACCCAGCCGGCCACCGTGACCTGCTCGCCGAGGAGCTGCGCGTCGACCTGTCCGCAGTAATGTGAGCGCATGAGGCGCGCGATGTTACGGAAGGCGCGGGCCGCCCCGCAACCTAAGCGCGCGCGGGCTGCGGCTCGCCGTGAGCCTGCGGCTGACGGCGCTGCGGAATGAGAACCGCCGCCCCGTGCAGCACGCCCGAGCGCA
>JASHTN010000265.1 GCA_030040525.1 Gammaproteobacteria bacterium
CGCGGCGCGAGGATCTGCGCCGGCAGATGGCGCCGGTGGAGGCGGTGGTCGCGCTGGCGAGCCTGCACGACACTCACGCGGAGCTGCTCACTTTCCAGCTGGCCTTCGCACAGGCGAGCCACAAGCCCGTCATCCTCATGAAGCCCTTCGGCCAGCGGCGCGAAGTGCCGAAAGCCATCCTCGAGCTCGCCGACGAGACGGTCGAGTGGGACGAGCGCGCGCTGGTGGATGCGATCCGCCGCCAGGCGCGTCACGAGGAGACGACCCGCTGGGACACCATCGAGTTCAAGCTCGACTGAGAGCGGCGGGCGCCGCCGGCGCGGCGAAATTACGCCTCTGCGGCGTACAGCGCGATCACCTGCGGGGTGGGCTTTAGCGTCTTGGCGCGCGCCGCGCCGTTGCCGTTCGCACCGTTGCCGTTCGCACCGTTGCCGTTCAGGCCACTGCCATTCAGGCCGCCGCCGTTCACGCACACCGCTTCGGCCGGCGCTGCGTCGCTCGCGGCGCCGTGCACTGCCGCCTCGCGCGCGATCGCGGCGAAGAGTCGTACGACACTCGAGGCGAGCTCGTCCGCCTCGTGGCTGGAGAGCTTGCGCACTGTCGCGCGCACCGCGTCCTCGCCGCGCAGCGGCGGCTCGCGCGTCAGCGCCTCGTGACAGGCAAGGAACGGTGCGCGCAGCGCATCGGGAAGGTCCTCGATGTTGACGAAGGCGAGGTGGTTGCGATACGCGTCGGTCAGGCGCTCCTTGATCGGTCCGGAACGCGCAAGCGACAGCGCGGCCCCTTCAAGCTGTTCCCATGTAGTGCTCATCACTACCTCGATCGCACGCAGTCCGCTCAGGTAGCGTCCGGTTCGCGCCTGCGCGGGCGGCGTCGGTTAGTTCTTGTTGTCCGGTGGGTATTGGAATCCAAGGCCGCTCAAGCGGCTGCGGCGGAAATATAGCTGAAAATCTAGGGAAGAATATGTCCATTCGGCGCGGCGGCGGCCGCCGGCCGGAGCGCGAGAATGCTCAACTCCAGTGTGAAGAAATCACCGCTGGAGACTGATTTACCGAAGGTTATTCTACTGCGAAGACCAGCAGGTCGTGATCGCGGCGGTGCCGGTCGAGAACTGGTTTCCCTGCGAGTCGACCGAAAAGGAGGTGCACTGGGTGTCGTTCGCCTGGCTGGTGCCGGCAATCGGGGTGGCGGTCAGGTAGTAGGACGGGCCCGTGGGGGCGTTCGCGTTCGGGTCGCAGCCAAGCACCGCGCCGTAGGCGGCCACGCAGGAGACCGTGATCGTGTAGTAGCCGCTGCCGATCGTGGCCGGGAAGGCCGTGTAGCCGAGATTCGCCGCGATGTTCGTGTAGGCGTTCATCGCCGCGTTGTAGCTCTCTTCGCGGCCCGCGAGGTCGAGGAGCCCGGTGCGCGCGTCCGTGCGGCGCGACTCGCGGATCTGGATCATGTAGGAGGGCACGGCGATCGACAGCAGGATCGTGGCGATCACCACCACCACCATGAGCTCGACGAGCGTGAACCCGGCGGTGCGGGACAGGGGCGATACGGTGCGGGCTTGCATTTGAACCTCTGTGAGGGAACCTCGGTCAGCGGCGCTGGACCCAGGTCAGACGTTTCGCGGTGGTGTTGGAGCCCGGGTTGAACTGCGTGACCTCGTGGGCGTTCAGCACCGTCTGGTACACGAGGTAGGTCTGACCGGTCGAGTTCTGGATCGGGAACGAGCCGCCCGTGGCGTTGGTGTTCACACCCGCGGCGTTGGTGTCGTAGTACTGCGGGAACGCGTTGGTGAGCGCGCCGCCCGTCAGCGCCGACACGGCGTACGTCCAGCCCTGGTCGGAGGCGACCGTGCACGAGGTCGGAACGTTATCCGCCGGCAGGATCGAGTTGATGACGACCGCGGTCCCGACGAGCTCGGGGTTGTAGATGAACTGCTCGGTCGTCTCGACCGTACCGTTCACCGTGTTCTCACCGGGCAGCGGCAGGTACCAGCCGAACTGCTCGTTGGAAGCGGCGCTCGCGCCGCAGGTGGTGGTTCCCGCCCAGCAGATCGTGGCCGCGCTGTTGATGTCCCGGTCGAGATACGAGGGACCAGCCGCGGTCACCACCGTGACGGTCTCTTCCGCAAGATTCGACTGCGTGAGCGATCCGCTCACGCCCGAGGAGGCGAGGCTCGCGTACTGGGAGCCGGAGATGCTGTTCCAGTGGCTCATGTTCCAGTCCCAGACGCCATAGAGGTCCTGCTGCCCGCTGGCGTAGCTCACGGCCGTCGTGTTCGTCGCGGGAATCTTGCGCCCGGTGCCGAAGATGACCATCAGCCGCTGCTGGGTCGAACCGGCCTGTCCCGAGGCTGCCAGTACGGAGGTCGTGATCGGCTGGCCGGTCTGGGTCTTGAAGAGCGCGCCGCAGGTCACCGCCCAGTCGGCAGGGTTGGAGTTGGTGACGTCGAAGCGCCAGAGGTTGCCCTGCAGGTCGCCAGCGTAGATGTAGTCGATGACGTGATCGCCGTCGAGATCGACCGAGGACGCATAGCCGATGCCGTTGCCGCCGGCGGTGCTGCCGCTGACCGTGGACAGCGTGCCGGTGGTGCTGACGCAGGGACTCCCGTTGGAGGTGCTCAGGTAGTAGAACGTCGGGGCGGTGGTAACCGGGTTGGCCTCGTTGACCAGCATGATGAAGATGCCCGCATCGCCGGTGCTGCTGCCGAAGCCGTTACCGAAGATCGCCGCCCACTGGCCGTTGTGCATGCGGCGGACCTCCGGCGTGCCGTAGGTGTCGCCCAGGCTCTGAGTGCAGTTGGCGCCGCCCGCCGGGCCGTTGCCGGTGCAGGTGAAGTTGCCGTTGGCGGGGGAGCCGAGCGCGCCGGTCGCAGTGTAAGTCGGAGTGGACCCAGTCCACTCACCGATCACGAGGCTCGAGGCGTTGCTCTCGGTGAACAGCGGGTCCGAGATGCCCGCGGGAGTACCGGTCGCGGTCCCGCTGTTGTAGGTGTTGTAGCTGCCCGGATTGGTGATATCGAGAGCGAAGATCGCGTTGCCGCCCGCGCCCTGGCCCGAGACGAGCCAGGTGTGCCACGACCCGCCGTAGAAGATGTCGTCGGCGTCCGGGGTGGAGTCGACGAAGAAGTTGTGGCCGTACGACGGATTGGTGAAGTCGAGCGTCGCGTCATAAGTCGGTGTGGTGGTCGCAGGGCTTGCGGTTGGGTCCGGGGGATCCATCCCCTCGTGAATGTCTTTCACGACCACGTTGGGCATGTAGGCGAGCACTTCGACTCCGTCGTTCGGCGCGTTGGCGTTGTAGCTGCCGTCGTCGTTGAAGGCCCCGGTTCGGAATCCATGCATCAGGCCGTCGTTAGCGCCAACGTAGACCACGTTGAGGCGCGTCGACTCGGTGCTGACGAATTGAGCGTAGGTCTGCGTGCCCGTGTTCTCCGGCATGCTGGCCGTGGGGTACAGCCGGTCACTCCAGGTCGCGGAATACGGCGCGCCTGGCGGGCCCACCCAGGAGGGGCTCGAGTTCTGGATGTCGCCGAGTACGTTGTCGCGCCTGCGCAGGAACTGGGTTGCAGTGGAACCGGTCGTCGGGATCTCGTTGGTGCGCACGCCGCGCAGGAAGTTGAGGCGATCCTCGCCGTAGGCCGGGACGTTGGCCGCGGCGTCGCCGTATTCGAGCGCCGCCTGCTGCGCAGCGGTCGGGGACTGCGAGGCGTTCCACTCGAACGCCATGCCGCCGGCGAGTGCCTGCGCGCCGCTCTGCGTGAGGATTACGCGGCTGGTGGGCGCTTCGACCGTGATGGCCGGTCCGACGGCGGGGGAAACCGCCATCGTGCTGCAGGCGTTCGAACCCGTGAGCACGCAGGACGCATCCCAGGTGGCCGCCTGGGCGATGGTGATCGCACCGGCGGCGGTGATTCCGAGCGCGTAAGCGGCGAGCTTGCCGGTCGAGTCGTTCGGGTTGTAGTAGCCGAAGTAGGCCTGGATGCCCGTCTCGATCTTGGCCGACTGCTTCTCATTGGCGCCGGCACCGCTCGCCGACTGCACCAGGCTCGCCGCCTGGAAGCACAGGATCTCGTGAATATTGTTGCTGCCGCCGGTCGAGCCACCGAATCCGAAGCGGAAGTTCGCGGGCAGCGCGCCGTTGGTGGGCGTGCCGCTGGAGTTCGGCGCGGTGATATTCTGGCTCTTGATGACCGGCAGGAATACGCCGTTGGCGCCCCCTAAGCTGTACCAGAAGGACAGCAGCCCGCTCTGCGTGAGCTTCAGCTGGTAGTAGATCGGCTTGGCCTCCTGTCGGCTGTAGCCGCCCGCCGCGTACTCAGTCGCAATGTGCACCGCGTTCGCGCCGGTCTCGGGGAGCTCGACGTACGCCTGCGGAATCGGGGCGTAGTCGGACGCCGGGATATAGGTGTAGCCGGTGACCGTGCCGTGCGAGTTGGTCGTCTCCGCGGAGGCAGCCTCCTGGGGGTTGTTCGGGCTCGAGTAGTTCCACAGGTAGCCGGTTTCGCAGGTCTTCTGCGTCGCCGTGATGGAGTAGGGCGTATTGTTGCCACCCGCGGCGGTCGTGTTGCAGGTGGCCCCCGAGCCGGCCGGGCAGGTGGTCGCGAGCGAGGCCGGATAGTAGGGCGCGATCGGGTTCGTATTGCCCGAGGGAATCGTGCCGTAGGTCGCGAGCAGGTAGTTCCAGTTGACGTTGCCCTGGCCGCGGATACCGATGCGGTCGGGGCGCTCGCCGAAGCCGAGCGCGGTATTGTCGCCGCTGATCGTGTTGGGGTTGGGGTTGAGAACTCCGTTGATCCACGCCGCCGCCGGCATCGCGGCCTCGCCGTTCAGGAAGTTGCCCCACTCGTCCATGCCGACCGCGAGGTAGGCGCCGGTCATGCCGTTGTACGGCGTGTTGGTGTTCGAGCACGAGTAGCCGAGACTGCCGCCCCACGCGCCCGGATAGAAGGTCTGCGAGGCGTCGGTGAGGAAGAAGCTCATGCCGTCGGCTCCGTCGCCCGGATTGGTCGCGTTGTCGTAATAGCCGTTCGAGTCGCCGCGGTAGCTCACCGTCATGAACGTAATCTCCAGGCCCTGGCCGGAGGGGAACGTCCAGTTCGAAAGAATCTGGCCGTTCTGCGCATAGCCGCCTGGATAGCCGTTTGTGAAGCGCAGCGCGCCTTCACCCGGATTCGGTAGGGCAATCAGCGGGTCGGGGAGCGTCACCGTATCGCCGGCGACGCCGTTCCAGCCGCCGACCTGGTTCTCGTTGTAGTAGGCCTGGAGCGCTGCCGACTCGCAGCCCGGCATCGTGCCTGTAGTGGAGGCCGTGGGCTCGACGCCGGTGGCGGTGCTGGCCGTCAGGCAGGCGCCGTTGAAGAAGTACCAGCTGTTTTGGGTCGTGCCGCGCGTGAAGTCCTCGCTGACGATGGTCTGCGCATGCGCCGCAGAGGCGGCAGCGAGGACGAGTAACGCGCCGACTGGTGTGAATCTGGCGTTCATCAGTAACCACTCCCGGTGCAGGAGTTGCAGCCCACACCTGATCCAACCTCGAAAGTGCTCTCGACTACGGCCACGGTGTTGGAATTGCCGCCGTAGCCCACGGCATCGATCTGGTATACCTCGCTGCCGGCATCGGTGGCCGACGGGCCGAGATCTGCGATGTAGAAGACCGGGATCTGCGCGTAGCTGCCCTGCAGCGCGCCGGCCGCCTGGATGGTCAGCGCGAGCCCCGGGTTGTACTGCACGCCCACCTGCTGACCGCCCACGGTCCAGGGCAGGGTGGTGACACTGGCGAGCGCATTCGAGCAGATCTGGCCCTGACCGAGGTTGGCGTTGATCCAGTTGTTGGCAGTGCTGTTGCACACCGTGTCGTTCGTCCCCGAGACGTTGCCCGCCAGCCAGTACTCGGCGTACACCTGTGCAGCCTCGGCCGCATGCAGCGCGCGCTCCTTCTCGCGGGTATTGCCCGCGATCCGGCCCTGGATGCCGAAGCTGCGAAACATGCTGAGCGCGAGCAGCGTGATGATGAGCAGCAGCATGAGCGAAGTGACCAGCGCTATACCGCGCGCCGCGCGCGGGCTGCCGTGCTTATGAGTCGCCTTCATCAGGTTTCCCCGGTGCGGTTCATGACGTCGATCACCCGCGTGAAGCTGAGCGTCGGCGGCTGATTCACGCCTTCGGTGGTCGTGATCCCGGTCGTCGCCGACAGCGGGTTGACGAAGGTCAACGTGATCGTCACCGAGGTGATGTTGCCCCAGTCGGCGGCCGCCATCTGGCTTGCGTTCAGGTACGTATCGACGTCGTTGCCGGCTATCGCAAAGTTGCGCTTCACCCCGTAGAGCACCTGCAGGTTGGTGACGCCGCTGACGAGCGGCAGCGCGGCAGCGCCGTTGACGGAGCACATCAGCTGACCGCCCACGATGCTGAAAGCGTTGGTGTAGACGAGCGTGCCGCCGCTGGTGTTGGAGGTGCCGTTACAGTTGAGCATGCCGTCGCCGTTCGCCGTCATGTAGCGCACCGAGAGCGTGTCGCCCGGGGCAGCCGTGCCGTTGGCGTGCGTGCCGCTGATCGCCTGCCCGGCCGTGAAGGCCCCGGCGGCAGGCAGGTCGGCCGCGGTGTAGGTCACCGGGTTCGGAAAGTAACCCGCCTCCTGGGTGACGTCCGTCATCATGATCGTCGCCAGGCGCTGCGCGTCCTCGAGCTGCGCGACCAGCTGCTGGTTGGCGTACGTCACGCGCACGTTCTGCACGATCGAGAACAGGCCGAACAGCAGGAACAGCGCGATCCCCACGGTCACCATGAGCTCGACCAGCGTGAAGCCGCCCTGAGCCGGGCGGCAGGCGGCAGGCGAGTTCTGTGTCAAAGGCCTCATGGCTCGACGTCCAGGGTGTAGGTCGGGTTGTTGAAGCCTGCGACCGGCGCGACCGCCGACTGCTGTGCTTCCTGCTGGGTCATCGCCACCGGGTTCTCGGACCAGGTGATGGTGATCGTGCAGTTCACGGGCGGGGTCGCCCCGTTGCAGGTGACCGTAGCACTCGCACCGGGCAGCACGCCGGTGGGCGCCACGGCGAGGTTGTTGATCCAGTTGCCGAAGTCGTATTCGGCGATTTCGGTCGGCGTGCACTGATTGCAGGTGTTGCCGGCAGGATAGGAGCCGATGCCCTGGATGCCGTTTGCCGGGGTGTAGCTGATGACCGCGGGCGGCGGGGGGTTGCCGTTCGCGCCGGCCCAGAAGCTGCGGTTCGCATGCATGACGGCAGCGAGGCTTGCCGCCTCGAGCGCGGCGAGCGAGCGCATGCGCGCCATGTTGGTGCTCGACATGGCGAGGGATTCCATCTTGGCAATGCCGAGGAGGCCGACGCAGATGACCACCACGGCCACCATGACCTCGATCAGGCTGAAGCCGCCGACGCGGCGGGCGGTGACGACCGGTGAGCTCATCAGGTGCACCAGACAGGGGCTGTTATGTGATTCACGACCGTCATCATCCCGACGGTCTGGATCTCGAGGCAGCGAGTCCATGCGGAATTCGCCGTGGCATTGTGCAGCGTGAGGATCGCCTGCGCGGGGAAGCCCACGGCGAAGCCCTCGCGGTTGAAGATGATGGTGTTGGCATTGCTGAGGGCGTCGGAGACGAAGGTGTCGGTGTTGACGAAAGTTGCCTGCGACCGCAGCACCGGCTCGCCGTCATCGCAGGTGCCGTCGTTGTTGAGGTCCACGCACACGATCCAGCCGATCTGCCAGGTGGGCAGGCCGGCGCAGGTCGTCTGGTTGTTGGACGTGCAGAGGATCACCTGCGCGCCTTCCTTGATCGCCTCGGAGCGTGCGAACTGGGCATCGCCCAGCAGACCGTTGACCTCCCCGGTCATGCGGTAGGAGTTCGAGATGTACTGGTAGGAGGGCACCCCGATACTGAGCAGGATGGCGACGATCGCGATCACCACCAGCAGCTCGGTCAGGGTGAAGCCCCGCTGGGTCTTTTGCCGCTTCATGGCGGGGCAATCTAGCGGAAGCTCCGGCGCCGCAAACCGGTATTGCGTCACATCCCACGGGCGATCCGACGGACGGTGCCGAGCCGGCTACGGACGGTCCCGGCTCTGCACATAATTCCGGGAGCGGCGCAGGCGAGGGGACGCCCGGGCGCTTTACCGAAACCCGTGCAGCGGATCCGCCTCGAGGGCAGAGGCGGCCTCGCCCTGGGGATCCAGCCCGAGCTGACTCGCTTTGCGCAGCAGCTGGATGGCCGTATCGGCTCCGAGCTTCTGCTTGATCGCCGACTGGTGATTGGCGATCGTCTTCGCGTTCAGACCCATGGATTCGGCAATCTCCCGCACCGTCCGACCGCGCGCCAGCAGCCGCAGCACCTCGAATTCGCGGTCCGAGAGCCCGCGGACCTGGGCGACCTCGAAATCGCGCAGCGCGAGTCGCTGCGCGATATCCGGGCTGAGGTACTTCCTGCCGGAGGCGACGACGTGCACGGCCTCGACCAGCACGCCCGGTGCGCTCGCTTTGGTCACGTAGCCTGCAGCGCCCGCCTGCAGGGCGCGGGTCGCGAAGATCGTGTCCTCGTGCATGCTGAAGATGAGCACGCGCGCCTGCGGCTGGTGCGCCAGCATGCGCCGGGTGACACCGATGCCGCTGACCCCGGGCAGCGTGATGTCCATGACGACGATCTGCGGGCGCAGGCTGCAGAAGAGGGCATAGGCCGCGGCGGCGTCGGCCGCCTCGCCCACCACGGCAATGTCGCCGCGCCGCTCGAGCAGCCGCCGGTACCCCTCGCGCACCACCGCGTGATCGTCCACGAGCAGGACGCTGACGCGCGTGTCTTCGCCGCGCGTCACTGCCGCGCCTTCGCGCCCTGCGGGCCGGTCGCCGCGGGCAGATGTGCCTCGAAACGCAGCCCCGCGCCGCGCGCCGTGCTCAGCACGAAACGCCCCCCGGCCATCTCCACCCGTTCGCGCATGCCGCTCAATCCGAAGCGCCGGCCGTGGCCGGCCGTGTCCATGCCGCAGCCGTCGTCGGCCACGCTCACGTGCAGCGCGCCGGCCTCGTTCGCGGCTGCACCGAGTCGCTCCAGCACGATCTGCACCCGCTGCGCGTGGGCGTGCTTGTAGACGTTCGTCAGGCCCTCCTGGATGAGTCTGTAGAGCGTCAGATCGAGGTTCTCCCCGAGTCCTTCGAGATTACCGCGCACGTCGAGATCGAAGCAGGTGCCGGGCAGACGCTGGCGCCACTCGTCGATGCAATGCTCGATCGCCGCGATCAGGCCGAGCTCGTCCAGTCCGACCGGACGCAGCCGGGCGATCATGTCGCTCACGGCGCGGTGCACGTGGTCGACTGCCGCAATGATCGCACGCGCGGCAGCGCCGGCCGCCGCGCCATCGGTGCCACCGGCATCGATGACCGCGACCGCATCGAGCTTGATGGCGTTCAGGTACTGGCCGAGCTCGTCGTGCAGCTCGCGGGCGAGGCGCTTGCGCTCGAGCTCCTGGATACGCAGGTTCTCCTGCGCGAGCTGGCGGTTCGCGACGACGGCGTCGGCGAGGTGCGCCTCGGCCGCGCGGCGGGCGCGCAGCTCGCGGCACGCCTGCCGATAGCGGCGCCACGACAGCCAGATGAGCCCCATCAGCAGCACCGCGACGCCGATCGGCAGCTCGTCAATCTGAAAGCGCTCGACGCGGCGACTCAGCGCGTACAGCGTCTCGCTCAGATTGAAGTGAGCCGCAGCAGCGATGCTCACGACCGTCGCCGCGACCACCGCCGCTGTGTCACGCCACAGCTCATGTGTCATCCATGACTCAGGGACCATCCGCGACGGCTCGCTCATGTCGCACCTCATTCCCGCAGAGCCCTCTCGGGAAGAACTCCCGGCTGCGCCGGGAATTGCTCTCTGGCCCGGCATTCGGCCCGCGTGGAGACTGGATTCCAAAATATGTTAGTCACGGAAGGTTTTCCAGTGACGAGAAATCTGCACGTCATCGTTGCCTTGCAGCTCCTGGCGCTGTTGCCGGTCGCGACGGCGGTGGCGGACGAGAGCGCCCCGGGCAGCAGCGGACTGCAGACGGTCGTGGTCACGGCGACCGCGATCCCCGGCACCAGCCTCGACATCGATAAGGTGCCGGGCAACGTCCAGATCCTGAAGGCCTCTGACCTGAGCCGGCAGGGCACCCCGAGCCTGACGCAGGCGCTCAACTCCAATCTGGGCAGCATCAACATCAACGACGACATCGACGACCCCTTCCAACCCGACATCCTTTACCGCGGCTTCGAGGCCTCGCCGGTCCTCGGCACCCCGGAAGGCCTGGCGGTCTACCAGAACGGCGTACGCATCAACGAGGCCTTCGGCGACACGGTCAACTGGGACCTGTTTCCCGATGTGGCCATCGA
>JASHTN010000266.1 GCA_030040525.1 Gammaproteobacteria bacterium
GGCCCGGTGTAGTCCCTGAGGCGCCTTGCCCAGATCAGAAAGAAAACCCGGTTGAGGATCCTCAGCGAAGCTGTCGGACAGGACACGGTCTGTGCTGTCGGCTGCCTGTAGATTGACCAGCGGATCTCCCATCGCCTCGACCGTCCGAATAGCTTGTAGCGTCACGACTTTGGGTGTTCGGTTTTGTACCTCAACTACAATGTCGCCAAAGGGAAGTGCGTCGTACAGCCGGATGGTGTACCTGAGATCAGGCTGGTTGTGCAGTCCGGTTGATGAGACGGTTACCTGATGGCCGACTCCGAGATCATTCTTGAAAGTCGCCTCGGAAGCTTCATGCCTGGGATAGTCCGTCAGTTCCACCCACTTGTGATTAATCTCCGCAGCAACTCTGGCGCGCAGCGTGGCGTGAGCATCACCCGGTATCTGTACCTCGTAGGAACCGTCGGCGCTCAGAATCGTCACTGCCAGGAACTTCGTCTGGACGCTCACGCCGGCCGCTTGCGCAGGAGTTGGCAGGGCGGTTAGGACGATTGCAGCTGCTAGTACCCTGGAGGCGATAGTTGGGGGCTGAGCTGGTTTCAAGCTCTTCTGCAGGTCGGCTTCACTGCCGCCTTGAACAGCACCAGCAGTAGTCGAAGACACTTCGCGATTTTCGCTCACGCGGCTCACAACGTCATTGAGCTGCTGGCAGCCCGATAAACAAAAAAGTCTACGGGTTGCCGTGCGCCGATGCAGTCGAATATGACGATGTTTCTGACAAAAATCGCTGAAGGAATCCGAAAAGCTCACGTCAGCGCGGTCGGGGGTCGAAAGCCGCTCTCCCAGCTCGCCTCCGTTTCCCGCAGCGGAACTGCGAGCAGCGGGTAGTAGTTGTCAACCAGGAAACCTTCGTAGCCCATGGCCTTGCCGTCCCAGCGGCGCCAGTCATTGGAGAATCCCTGCGCATCGCGCCCTGCGAAACCGCACCGTCCGTATTCGGCTAGCATGGGAAACAGGATTCGATCCGCTTCATCTCTTCGTCCCAAGTCGTAAAGCGCGGCCAGGAAGAAGAACGCAAAGCTGCCGGTCGCGCCACGGTTTTCGTAGTACTGGAAGCCATCGGAATTGTCGGGCCGAACGCCTGCTCCACCGTGAATAGACGGACGGAGATGAAGGTAATCCTTCAACGGGACTGTGATGAGGTTGCCGGGCAATCCCAGGTTGAATTTGTCATAGCCGACTTCCTTCATCTTGGCCAGCAGTCTGTCCAAGATGGCATTGGCCTTGGGCCTGGGCACGAGTCCGTAATGAATTGCGATTCCGTTCACCCAGAGAAAGTAGTAATCGTGCAACTGGCCGTCGGCGCTGCGCCAGCCTGCCAACACGCCCGTTTGGGGATCGTAAAACCGCTCGTAGAAAACCGCTCGCAGCTTCTCCGCGGCTCTTCGATACCGCTCGGCGTCATCGGGCTTTCCGGCCTTCTTCGCCATCATCGCCATGTTGCGGAACGCGCGATAAGCAAGTGCGTTGCTGTACGCATCTTCATGACCGAAATTGATTTCATCCCACCAGTTTGAGGTCTGGGTATCAAATGGCTTCGTCTGGGAGTTTCCGCTTCCGCAAAATTTGATCAGGCCATTACCGTCCTTATCCGTTGCCAGCATCGACTCAGCCCAGCCACGGATGCCGTCATAGTTCGCATCGAGCCACTCATCGCTATCCCCGTGGAAAACGCAGTTCGACGCCGCAATGATCATGGAGGGATACGTATCCGACATTGCACACGGGTACCTCTCCCTGGGAAACAAGCCGTAAGCGGAGCCTCCGGACAGCATGCGATCCAATGTCTGACGCACGACGTCCGTTGCCTTCAGGCCCTGGGCCAAAGGCGGAGTCAGCGCGGCGATATCGGCGTATTCGTAATAGCAGAAGGCGCACGTAGCGCTGGCCGTATTGTTGGCAAGAGCACCAAGCGAAGGGCTGAGTTGCAGAGCATTCAGCCAGTTGCGGCGAAATGCGTCGAATCGCGGATCGTCGGCGATTCCCGGTACGTCGGGATGAATTGCCGTCACCTCAAGCGTGTAAACGACGAGCTTGCGCTCGAAGGTCGCACCGGGGAGTGACAGGGATGCGCCTTCTTGGACCTGAAGTGACCAAGAGGCTCCGGATTTTTTCGTGTACCGGCTGGACGCATAAGCCAGTCCAATGTCGGGAGTATTCGCGGTGATGCGGACAGAGCCTTGGCCCGGGAAATGCATGAGGACCGGAGCTTCCAGCAGATTGTCCTTTCGAAACAAGCCCAGCACGGTGCTATCCACCTGGCTCAGATTGAAATCAAAAATGATGGGGAGATTTCGAAAACTCTCGGACCACTCCGAAGTCAGAACAATCCTGTGACCCGAGAACTCGAAGGTCCAAAGAGGCCTGGGATCGTCGATGTCGGAACGGTACTCGATCCGGCGTATGTCTCCCGAGGAAGCATCCGAGGCCTGGAAATCGCCCCTCAGCCCCTTCCCGATAATATTGGGGCCCCCGATAATATTCGGGCCGCGCTTGCCTTTACCCAAGCCGTCGACGTTAAACAGCACAAATTGCGGTGCGGTCGACGACAACCGCAATTCCATGCTGTCGGAAACAAAGTGCAATGCCGAGTCTGTGTCGCTGATTGCCTCCCGCGCCCGCACTCGCCTCTCGACCATTGCGGCGGCAGCGAGCGTCCCGGCGGCCTTCAGAAAATCTCTGCGCTTCAACACCCTAGGCATCCTCGCTACTCCGTACAGAGAGGATTTCCGTCATCAACACACGCGTACCGACTCCATCTTGAGGAACAGCGCTAGCTTTTCAATCTTACTGGCGACATGGCCTATCCCAACCGCGCAGTGATGCGCCGGCCCGTGCCCATTCCACGCATTCATGAACTTTCTGACATCGAGCGCAAACTTATAGCGACTATTGGTATTGCCGATGTGCAGGATGGGTCCGGCTACGGAGTGCCCCTCGGCGGTGAGAAGTTTGAGCTTTCCATCACCCGTCTGCACCACCGCCAAGAGCGTCACCGGCCCGTGCTTCACAGACATCTCGACTGAGAGTCCTCGTCCCACCTTGCCGTGGTACACCTGCAAAGGTCGCACCTTGGTTTTCCCTGCGGCGATGGCGATGTGGCCAGGCCCATCATGGCCCATCAAGATCACATCGTCGTTGTAGTCCACCGCGTAATATTCCGTGAATGAGCCTCCGGCGCCCAAACTATCCATGATCTTCATTGCCTGGGCGTTCTTGATTTCGTATTCGCCCGCCATCGGTACGCCTCTGGCGGTCAAGAGACTCGCCCCGAGAATGACCGAGCTCATGACATCCTCATGCTCGGGCGTTCCGCTTCCCTTATAGTAATAGGCGATCGAGCCGAGTGTGTGGCGCTCCACCAGCCGGTCCAGGGCCACGGAGGTGCGAGCTGCGCGAAGCAGTTCGTCGGCTGGGCAGTCGGACTGAACCTCCATGGTGGTTCGAATTTCGCCAACGCGATTTGTGGCATCGGCCTCGGATACGCTGCTCCGCAGCGCCACCAACTCCTCGACCTCGACGATCTCGACGTGGCCGCCAAAATAAGCGCACTGCTGGGTGAAATCCGCATAGATGTCCAGCATGCCGCCGTAGTAATGGCCCAAAGCGCCCAGGCGGTTGTGCTCCATGACGTGCGCGACTTTAGCCGCCTCGATCCACTCCTCGATCTCCCTCCACGCCGTTGGATCGTTGTCCAACATGCCGCTCACCTGGAAGAACGGAATGCCACAGCGATTGAACAGATTGGCGATTTCCGGCGTTGGACAGGCCTGACACCACGCGAGCCATTCTCCGGTCATACGCGTGCGATCGCCGAGGCGGTTGAACGATTCGTAGTCGATGGCGGCGGCTGGCGCGAGATTGAGGATAACCACCGGAACCTTGGCGCGGCGCACCACGGGGAGCACGGTGGATGAGAGGGCGTAGGTGGAAACGTAGAGGAAGATCAGATCGACATCCGCCTGCCGAAACACATGTCCCGCAGCCATAGCCTTTTCGGGCGTATCGATGAGTCCCAAGTTCACAATCTGTACGTCGGGGCGGGTGAGCTTGTGGGCGATCTCAGCGATATATCCCAGGAGTCGATCTTTGAGTCCCTCGAACTGCGACCAATACGTGTCCAGGCCGATAGCGAAAAGCCCGATGTTCAGGGACTCAAGATGACGTGAGGACGTGAAGCTTTCCATGATTGGGCACCGGCTCACCCGTGCGGTCCGATTTATCTTTCTCCGTGCCGCGTTGTCGGCCCGCGACCGATGGCGTGATGTCGAGCGGCCTCGTCAGCGAGGGCCGTCGCGGCACTTGAACTCGGCGCGCGCCCATCCAGGGCGGCGCCTTGTCGCGCCTTCTGCCCAAGGCTGAGGTAGTTCCCCGCCCCGATGAGCACCGTGGCAGTGACGAGCACAGCGACGCCCATCCACACCAGGCGGCGGGTCGCTCGCCCCGAGCCCGCCCATTCGCGCAGCGCAAATCCCCAAAGCGTCGAGAAGACGATGATGCTCGCCATGTGCAACGTCCAGCTCGAGAAGGCATAGGCCCCCATCTGGCTCTCGCCCATCGTGTAGAAGAAGAACTGGAAGTACCAGGCGGTCCCCGCGATCGCGCAGAGCAGGTAGTTCAATGCGAGAGGCGGCGGTGGAGCACCATTCTCCGTCTCGGATGCCACTCTTCCCACAACCTCGCCGGCGCTCCGGTGCTGTGCGATAAGAATCAGGCACCAGATGAAGTTTGTGGTGAAGCCACCCAAGAGTATCACGCACAGTACTGGGAGCCCCTGGCTCAAGGGATCGGTGCCCGCCGCAAGAGTCAACACGCGGATCGGGGCACCCGCATCGAGCCCGAAGGCAAAGCAGCTGCTCATGACACCCGAGAAGAGCGCAACCAGGATGCCGCGCCTCAAATCAAATTCCGCGATCGCCGCGCGCGAAGCCGCGGGACTCAGCATGCGTTGCTTGTTTTGGCCTGCTCGACCCACGATCACGACGCCTAAGAGCGCAAGAGCGATCCCAAGGAAGGTGATCCAGCCGTTACTGCTGTGTGCGAGCGCAACGATGGAGCCGTGAAAGAGGGGCGGCCCGAGCGTCCCGATGACCATCGTCAGCCCGAGCACCACCGCCATGCCTAAGGACATGCCGAGATAGCGCATCGTGAGCCCGAAAGTGAGTCCGCCCAGTCCCCAGAGCGCTCCCCACAGCCAACACCACAGGAGCGTCGCGCGCGGTGATGCAGCGAGCACCTCGAGCAATCCCCGCGCACGCAGCGCCGCGAAGACCCAGGGCGCGATGATCCAGCTGAAAAAGCCTCCAACGAGCCAATAGATCTCCCACGACCATCGGCGCACGCGCTTGTAAGGCGCGTAGAAGCTCGCCGAAGCCAGCCCTCCGAGCCAGTGATACAGCAGGCCCACTAGCGGGTTGCCCATCAGGCCCGCCGTTCCCGCACGAGCCTCGGCCGCGGGAGGTCGGGCCACTGAGCCAGAGCGGCGCTGCATCGCGTGTCGACGCCGCGGTGCTTGGCGACCGATGCCAGCCTCATGCGGGGGTTCCCATCGATTCGATGCGCTCGCTCCAGAGCGCGCGGTAAGCATCCAGGTCGGGCGCGAGCGGCGGCACGCGCTTCAATGGGAGCGGCGGACGAAACTCGGGCTGGGCGAGCCGCAGTGCCCCCAAGGGGATCCCGTCGGCGAACGGGTTCACATAGACTTCGCCCGCTTTCCAGAGCGAAGCCAGCGCGCGAACAAAGAGCTCGACCTGCGCGAAGCGACCCTCGATGATGAGGCGCTCGCGGGCGGCCAAGAGATCCAGCATCACGGCGGATTCGAGCGCCGCATACAGGCAGATCGCTGCCTGCTCGAGGCGCAGATCTCCTCGTGTCCCAATCCAGCGGCCCACCGCGCGCGGAAAAGGCCCCATGCCCGGTGTGAAGGTGGGGAGGATCATCAGGTCCTGGCGCAGCACTTCGGGCGCCGCCGCGACGAGTCTTGACTGGATGTCCGGGTCATCGATCGGCGCCGCACCTGCATCGCCGAGGAGCTCGATCTCCCGCCCGCCCATGAAACGCGCCGAAGGCACGGGATCACCATGCCAGTCGACGTTCACGAGACAGTCACGGCCTTGGGGTAGGGCACCCGAAGCGAGCTCCTTGCCGCCTGAGCGCATCGCGATGAACCAGGTGCCGGTCGATAGCACGGTCAGTTCGGCTTTCGCTTCCGGGCCGGCAAAACCACGGGCGGCATGGAGTGCTGCGTTGGAATCGTGGATGCCACAGATGACGCGCGCCTCGGCCGAGAGCCCGGTCTCGTGCGCCACGCGATCTCGCACGCGGCCGAGCACGGCCTCGGCTTTGCGCAGCGCCGGAAAGCGCCCTGCCCAGCCGCGGGCCACGGCAAGCGGCGAGAAACGCCGCTCAAAAGGGCACCAGAGGTCGGTGTGGCAGCCCAGACTTGAGACCTCGGCGGCCGCAACCCCCGAGAGTACCCACGCCCAGTACTGCGGCCAAAGGAGTATCTCTGCATCCCCTTCGAAGGTCTCCGGCGAGAGCTTCTCAAGCCAGGCGACCTGGACGCCGAGATTGAGCCCATGAGGCAGGAGCGGAGAGCCTGTCACCGCAAACGCATCGCGCTCAGCCACGTAGCGCGCGCGTATGTCCTCCGGTACGTCGCACTCGTAATCGATGGGCGCGCACACCAAGCGACCGTCCTTAACCACGACCGATGCCGCGCCGTGACCGACCGGCACGAGACTCTCAATGGGGTACTGCTTGGCAAACGCACGCAGGGTCTCAAGCAGCCATGACTCGATGCCAGACACATCGAGCGCCCGGTACGAGCCCGTCTCGATGACGGCGTTTGTGCGCTGGCGGCGCTCGCGCAGCGTCCCATGACCATCCCAGACCGAGACCTTCGCGAGGCTCTTCCCCACGTCCAGGACGACGGTACACTCGGCCCCCATACAAGCCAATCGTGATCGTAATTGATCGTCTTGTACCGGATTTGATGAGACAAAGCCAGCCACTGAGAGGCACGCAGCGTGCGTACTCTGGCCTGACCGGCCCACGCGCGGTATTGTAGGGGGGAAGAGCGTCCTGCCGAATGGACGCGACAACGATTCTCTGATGTCTCCTGCCGCGTCCCGCCGGTTAAGGACAGCGCTCCGTGGCGCGCATACCCGCTCGGAGCTCCACGCCGCCCAGCGCGATGCGGCGATCCTTCGGCTTTTGGCGGCGCGGGGCTTCGTCACGTTCCGTGAGCTCGAGGCGACGATCCTCGCCAGCCCCGCATCGCTCCGGCGGGATCTCGCGCGCCTCCATCGCCAGGGCAAGCTCGTGCGCGTGCACGGCGGCGCTCGCTCGGCGCAGGGACCGCCTCGCTCGCTTGAGGGGGTTCCTTTCCACGAGAACGTCGTAAAGCACGCTAAGGCGAAGAGCGCGATCGGACGCGCTGCCGCCGCACTCTGTGAGCCGGGTGAAGCCATCATTATCGATGGCGGCTCGACTACGCTGACCATGTGCCCGCATATCGAGAATCTCGGGCTCCAGGTCCTCACCAATGCCCTCAATATCGTCAATGCGCTGCTCGCCCAGACCCGGACCCGGATCACCCTCCCCGCCGGCACGGTGTTTCGCGAGCAGAACATCGTGCTCTCCCCCTACGAGGATGACGGCATTGGAGGCTTTCACGCCTCCAAGCTCTTCATGGGGGCCGCGTCCCTCGGGCCACGGGGCGCGATGCAGGTCGATACGCTGCTGATTCAGGCGGAACGGCGCTTCATGAAGCGCGCCGACCGCGTGATCCTCCTCGTCGACTCGAGCAAATTCGAGGCCCCGACCGGGCACCGGCTCTGCCGCCTGGACGAGATCGATACCGTCATCACGGATGACCGCATCAGCCCGGCCCACGCCAGGATGCTGGAAAGCGCCGGGGTGAAACTCCTTGTTGCACGGCGGCCATGAGGAGGGTATAGAGACTGCCCGAAGGAACAATTGAGTGAGTTTGACGGTTTATGCTCGCTTCTGATGAGAGCCCCAAAAGCCGTTGGGACGAATTCCACGCCGCAGCTTTAGGCGAGCCCGAGCGGCTGCTGTACCGCTCAAATCTCCTGGGGTCGGATAAGCGCATCACAAACTTTGGCGGCGGCAATACCTCCGCCAAGATCGCGATGGAGGACCCCCTCACCGGCGAGCGCGCCGACGTCCTCTGGGTGAAGGGCTCCGGAGGTGATTTGGGGAGCATGGGGCTAGATGGTTTCGCGACGCTCTATCTCGAGAAACTCGAAGCGCTCAAGGGCCGCTACCGCGGCCTTGCGCACGAGGATGAGATGCTTGCCTATCTTCCACACTGCACCTTCAACCTGAATCCCCGCGCCGCGAGCATCGATACGCCCCTGCACGCCCTGATCCCTCACGCGCATGTCGACCATATGCACCCCGACGCTGTGATTGCCATCGCCGCCAGCCGCCAGGGGGAGCGGATCACGGAGGAGATCTTCGGAGCCGACATCGGCTGGCTCAGATGGCAACGGCCCGGATTCGACCTCGGCCTGAAGCTCGAGGAGCTCTCGCGCGCTCATCCCGGCATCAAAGGCGTGATCCTCGAATCTCACGGTCTCTTCACGTGGGGCGAGTCTTCCCGCAGCTGCTACGAGAACACCCTCGCCGTCATTCGGACCGCGACGGAATGGCTCAAGTCGCGCCCGGTCACTCAGGTGTTCGGTGGGATCGCGAAGCCCAGTCTACCCGAGAGCGAGCGGCGCTCGGTCGTTGCAGCACTTGCGCCGGCGATTCGCGGCTTGATTGGGGTTCCTGAGCGCAAGGTTGGGCACTACGATGCCAGCCCCGAGGTGCTTGAGTTTGTGAATAGCCGATGCCTCAAGGACCTTGCAGCCCTCGGCACCTCCTGTCCCGATCATTTCCTGAGGACCAAGATCCGGCCGCTGGTCCTTGACATCGACTCCGCGCGCCTCGCCGTCATTGCAGATTTCGCATCCACGAATGCCTCATCGCCCGCAGAGACGGGCGGTGGTTTGGGCGCTCAGCTTGCTCCCGCACTGGAAGCGTACCGCTCCGACTACCGTGCGTACTACGAGCGCTGCAGGCATGTGGATAGCACGCCGATGCGTGACCCCAACCCGGTCGTGTTTCTCATTCCGGGCGTCGGCATGCTCACCTTCGCAAAGGACAAGGCCACGGCACGCATTGCGGGCGAGTTCTACTTGAACGCTATCCACGTCATGCGGGGCGCATCGAGCGTAGACACCTACGTCGGTCTCCCCGAGCAGGAAGCGTTCGACATTGAGTACTGGGCACTGGAGGAAGCGAAGTTGAAGCGCGTGCCGCCGCCTAAAAGCCTGGCGGGGCGCATCGCGCTCATCACCGGCGCGGGTGGCGGGATCGGGGAGGCCGTCGCCCAAGGCTTCGCGAGCGAGGGCGCCTGCGTGCTCATGACCGACATCGATCCGGAGGCTCTCTCGGGTGCTGCCGAGCGTGTTGCCGCGCGGTATGGCAACGATCTCGTTCGTGCGGTGCCCATGGATGTCACACAGGAGTCCGCGGTCGCGCGTGCCCTCGAAGCAGTCCTCATCGAGTTCGGGGGCCTCGATATCCTAGTCTCAAACGCCGGCATTGCCTCGGCGAGCCCGCTCGAGGAGACGACGCTCGAGCTCTGGAACACGAATCAATCCGTGCTCACGACGGGCTACTTTCTCGTCAGCCGGGCGGCGTTTCGCGCGATGCGTCGACAGGGCCTGGGCGGAAGCATCGTGTTCGTCGGCAGCAAGAATGCGCTCGCCGCCTCGCCCAACGCGAGCGCCTACTGCACGGCGAAGGCCGCCGAGCTTCACCTCGCGCGCTGTCTCGCGCTCGAGGGGGCGGACCAGGGCATCCGGGTGAACACGGTCAATCCGGATGCGGTACTCAAGGGCTCACGGATCTGGTCAGGGAGCTGGCGCGCCGAGCGCGCGCAGAACTATGACTTAAAAGAGAATCAGCTCGAGGACTTCTATATCCAAAGGAGCTTGCTCAAGCGCGCGGTGTACCCCGAGGATGTCGCCGAGGCCGTGTATTTCTTCGCATCCGACCTCTCCTTCAAGTCGACTGGCAACGTCTTGAACGTCGATGCGGGAAACGCCGCGGCGTTTCCGCGCTGAGGCGCGGGCGGCGTTCATATAAAGTCGCATGAACGATGCTCGTGACATCTCCACCGTCGCTCTCATGAAATCCCTCGATGCGGCCGTCGCGAGTACGAATGCGCGGCTTCAGCCCGAACTCGATCGCGACTACGAAACGCTTCGCACTCAGCTCGCGCGTCGCGGGGTTGACATCGATCGGATCACGCAGGAGGTCGGGGCCTTTGGCGTCGCCATCCCGTCCTGGGGCGTCGGGACGGGCGGCACGCGCTTTGCCCGTTTTCCGGGACCCGGAGAGCCCCGGAACGTGCACGAGAAGCTCGAGGACTGTGCCGTCATCCAGCGTCTGACGGCGGCGACGCCAACCGTTTCGCTCCATATCCCGTGGGATAGCGCGAGCGATTATCGCGCGCTCAAAGAGCGCGCTGCAGCCCTGGGGCTTCAATTCGACGCCGTCAATTCGAATACCTTCCAGGACCGCCCAGGCCAGGGGCTCTCTTATAAGTATGGGAGCCTCACCCACACCGATCCCGGCGTGCGCTCGCAAGCCATCGCGCACAACCTCGACTGCATCCGGATCGGTGAACAGCTGGGATCCAAGGCCCTCACCCTCTGGATCGCCGATGGCGCGAATTTTCCCGGGCAGCAGCACTTGAGCTCGGCGTTCGAGCGCTACTTGAACTCGGCCGCCGCGATCTACGCCGCCCTCCCGGCCGACTGGCGCCTCCTCATCGAGCACAAGATGTACGAGCCCGCCTTCTACGCCACCGTCATCCAGGACTGGGGGAGCTCGCTCATGGCGGCGGAGACCTTGGGACCGAAGGCGCGCTGCCTCATCGACTTGGGGCACCACGCTCCGAACGTCAACATCGAGATGATCGTCGCGCGGCTCATTCACGCGCAACGCCTGGGTGGCTTTCACTTCAACGACTCGAAGTATGGCGATGACGATCTCGATGCGGGCTCGATCGATCCCTACCGACTGTTCTTGATCTTCAACGAGCTCGTGGACGCCCGCTTCCGGGATGCCCCCGGCCTCGCACCGACCCACATGCTCGATCAGTCCCACAACGTGACCGACCCGATTGAGAGCCTGATGAGTAGCGCCATCGAGCTCACGCGCGCGTACGCGCAGGCCCTCCTCGTTGATCGTTCGGCCCTCGCTGAGTATCAGACGGCAAACGATGTCCTCATGGCCGCACAGACCTTGAAGCGCGCCTTTACAACGGACGTCTCACCCGTTCTCGCTCGTGCCCGCGAGCGCGCCGGCGCCGCCATCGATCCGGTTATGACATACCGGGCAAGTGGGTATCGGGCGGAATGCGCTACGCGGCGCCCGCAAAGCGCAGGAGCGCGCAGCGGCATCGTCTAGTAACGATCAGAAGGCACGAGGCCACGAGGTCCTTCCCGCTCACGAGCACCTTCGCGAGCCCAGCGACTTCGCGGAGATTAAGCGGCTGTGCCACGGTTGTAAACGAACTCAACAAAGCACAAAGGGGCATTGAGATGCCGCAAAGAATTCACCACTACTTCGGCGATTCGTGGACTGAAGCTCCCTTGGTACGCGCGCTGCGCTGCACCCAGGGCTGGAGGTCCATTGCGGCACCTGTGGTCATGCTCCTGGGAATCCTTGTCGTACCGACGCTTGCGCTCGCGGCTCAGAGTACCCCGCCCTTGTACAAGGTGCAGCGCGAGCACGTCTGGATCCCGATGAAGGACGGCGTGCGCCTCGCGGCCGATCTCTTCATGCCCGTGGGTGGGCGGCCGGGGGAGAAGTTCCCGGCCGTTTTTAAATACGACCCTTATCGCAAGGATGACAATCGCAACGGCTTCTCCGAATGCGACATCAACCTTTATTTCGTCGCGCGCGGCTATGTCGGTGCCTGCGTGGATGTCCGCGGCTCGGGACAGAGCGAAGGCCATCTACCGCCGCGCGAGTATTCCGCACAAGAGCTCGACGATGGCGAGGAGATCATCGCTTGGCTCGCCAGGCAGCCTTGGTCGAGCGGGGCGGTTGGCATCTTTGGCAAATCCTGGAGCGGCTTTAACGCCATCCAGCTCGCCATGCGCAACCCGCCGGCACTAAAAGCCATCATCACCGTCGCCTCCACGGAGCGGCTCTACGAGGAAGACTGTCACTACACGCACGGCATCATGAACTTTGGCGACGACTACAACGTCGACATCGACGCGCAGAACCCGCGATCTCGGTCTCCGGATTTTCCCACCGACGAGCAGACCCTCCACAATCGCTTTGACAGCCCGCCGTGGACGCTGCTGTGGCTGCGCCAGCAACGCGACGACGATTTTTGGCATGAGCCGGAGAAGCCGCTCGACGCAATCCGCGTTCCAGTGCTGCTGATCGGTGCTTTCCTCGATGAATATCGCGACACCATTCCCCGGTGGTTGAGTGAGGTGAAAACGCCAGTGCGAGCGATCGTGGGCCCCTGGGGACACGACTACCCCCATGATGTGAATCCTGGGCCTGCCATCGAGTGGCGAGATTTGGCCGTGCGCTGGTGGGATCAGTGGCTTAAGGGAAAGGAAACCGGCGTCATGTCCGAGCCGAAGCTGGCGGTGTACATGCGCCATTGGTTTCCACCCGACCCCCGGCTGACGCACATCCCCGGCGAGTGGCGCAACGAGGATCGCTGGCCGCCGCGAGACCAAAAGATCCAGCCGTATTATTTGCGGCCCGATCATTCCTTGAGTAACGAGGACACGCCCGCCCCGGCTGTTGATAGCCTCAAATATGTGCCTTCCATCGGCGTGCAGGCAGGGGTGGACGACTTCGATGTGCAGCCCGATCAACGCTCGGTCGATGCCTTCAGCTTGGTATATGACTCTGCGCCGCTGGCAAAAGACAGCGCGATTCTGGGCGTTCCCGAGGTGGGGTTGCGCGCCTCGGCGACGGCGCCGCAGGCGGACTGGTTTGTCCGGTTGTCGGACGTGGCCCCCGACGGCAGCGTCACACTCATCACCGATGGCGCGCTGAACGGCGCGCAACGCGACTCGATGGCGCATCCGCAGGCTCTCGAGCCTGACAAGGTCTATGCGCTACGCGTGCGGTTGCATTTCACCTCATGGGTGTTCCCGACGGGGCATCGCATTCGCGTGGCGATCTCGAACGCCCGGTGGCCTATGTTCTGGCCCACCCCTTACGCGATGATCACTTCGCTCTACCTGGGAGGGCCGGGAGCGCAAGCCTCACGCTTGCTGTTACCCACGGTGCCCCTCACGAGCGCGCTTGCGCCACCGCACTTCAGCGCTGTAGCGCCCGCCGATCGCCCGACGTCACCGCAAGACAGTGCACGAACATCGCCAAAGTGGACGCTGCACCGCAGCGAGTTTGGAAGACCCACGATCGTGGATGCAGGCAGCGGGCAGTGGCCCGAAAAGCCCTTGTCATTTCCTTGGGCGCTTTATAGCAACCGCCAACACCGGGCATACGAGGTTCAGGACGAGCACCCGGAACTCGCGTCCTACACCGGGTTCGTGGACATGCGCCAGCAATTCCCCAATCATCGGGAGCTCATCTGGCACACGGAGTGGAATATCCACAGCGACCGGACGAATTTCTACTACGACTTGAAGCGTGAGCTGCTGGAAGACGGCAAGGCCATCCGAACAAGAGAATGGCGGGATACCGTCCCTCGCGATCATCAATGAGGGGAGCCGCTTGAAGTGAGCTCGCCAATTCCGTCACCGATGCGCTTGCCCCAGGGCACCCGATGGTACCGTCGCTGAGCTGCAGCCTTCCTTGTCGTAGGTAACTAA
>JASHTN010000267.1 GCA_030040525.1 Gammaproteobacteria bacterium
GAGGATTCTGTTCAGGCGGTCACGCGTCTCGAGCATCTCCCGCGCGTGCACCTCCACGTCCGCCGCCTGGCCCTGAAAGCCGCCGAGCGGCTGGTGAATCATCACGCGGGCGTGTGGCAGGCAATAACGCTTGCCGCGCGTGCCGCCGGCCAGCAGCACCGCGCCCATGCTGGCCGCCTGACCGATGCAGATAGTGCTGATGTCGGGCTTGACGAACTGCATCGTGTCGTAAATCGCGAGCCCCGAGCTGACGATGCCACCCGGCGAGTTTATGTAGAGTGCGATGTCCTTCTCGGGGTTCTCGGACTCCAGAAACAGCATCTGTGCGACCACGATGTTCGCCATGTAGTCGTCGACCGGGCCGACGATGAACACCACCCGCTCCTTCAGGAGGCGCGAATAGATATCGTAGGCGCGCTCGCCGCGCGCCGTCTGCTCGACGACGATCGGTACCAGGTTCAGGCCGCGTTCGTTCATGTGTCGCTCGCTTGGCTCGCCGGCTCGTGCTCGTGCGCGGCGTGGCCGTGGTCATGGTCATGGTGGTGGTCGTGGGCGGAATGGTCATGCGCTGCATGGTCGTGCTCGTGCGCCTGGCCCGCCCGCCCGAAGCCGGTCAGCTCGGCGAACGTCATCGGCCGCTCGGTCACCCGCGCCTGCGAGAGAACCCAGTCCACGACCTGGTCCTCGAGCACGGCTGACTCGATCTCGCGCATGGCGTCGGGGCTCTGCTGGTACGCCCGGCGCGCTTCGTCCGGATTCGGGTAATCGGCGACCAGCCCCTCGAGCCGCACCCGCACGCGCTCACGGTCCACCTTGAGTCCCTGGGTCTGGACCACCTGCGACAGCAGCAGCCCGAGCGCCACGCGGCGTCGCGCCGGCTCCTCGAACGGCTCGCGCGGGGGAATCTGGCTCGCTTCGCGCGCCCCTATGCGCCGCGCGGCTTCGATCTGCAGCTGCTGCACCTGCTCCTCGACGAGCGTGCGCGGCAGATCGAGCGGGTTATCGCGATAGAGTGCGTCGAGTACCTGCTGGCGCATGCGCTTGCGGATCACGCCGGCGAGCTCCTGTTCCATGCTGCTGCGCACCTCGGCGCGCATCTGCCCGAGGCCGCCCTGTTCGACACCGTAAGCACGGAAGAATTCCTCGTCGACCGCCGGAAGGGACTGCTCCTCCACTCTCTTTATGGAGATATGGAGCTCCGCGCTGTGGCCTGCGAGCCGCTTGTTCGGGTGGGCGGCCGGGAAAGCCGCCGTCACGGCGCGCTGCTCGCCGGCACGCGCCCCTTTGAGGCCCTCCTCGAGCTCCGGCATCGCCTGGCGCGCGCCGAGCACGATGCTGACGTCGCTCGCGTCGCTCCCCTCGAAGGCCTTGCCCTCGAGGCGCGTCTGGTAGTCGATCAGCACGCGGTCGGATTCACGCGCCCCCCGGTCCACCGGCGTGAACACCGGCCGCTGCGCACGCATGTTCTCGATCATGGCGTCCACGTCCGCGTCGGTCACCACCGCGCTCGGCCGCTCGACGCTGATGCCATCGGGGGCTTTGATGCGCACCTCGGGCAGCACCTCGAAATGCGCCGCGTACCTCAGGTCGGTCCCCGGACCCACCGCGATCGGCTCGATGCGCGGACCGCCCGCCGGCCGCAACCGCCGCTCGCTCACGGCCTGCGCGAACGAGCTGCGCATCAGATCGTTGACGACCTCGGCCCGCACCTGCTCGCCGAACTGCTTGGTGATCACCGCCAGCGGCGCCTTGCCGGGGCGGAAGCCCTTGAGCCGCGCGGTGCGCGACAGGCGCTTCAGGCGCTGCGCGACCTCGCTCGCCACCTCGGTCGCTGGCACCGCGACATCGAGGCGCCGCGTCAGGCCGCCGGTCTCCGAAAGGGACACTTCCATCATCTATCCTTCAGGCAGTCATTCTTCAGGGAGGAAACTGGTGCGAAAGGAGAGACTCGAACTCTCACGGGTTTCCCCACTGGATCCTAAGTCCAGCGCGTCTGCCAGTTCCGCCACTTTCGCCTTGGGTTGCGCGCGCGTACCGGGCCCGACGGGCAGGCGGCCACGCGCCACGCGGGCTTTTCAGCGTCGGCTCAGGATTATAGCCGACGGCTGCCGGGCAGCCGGGCAGCGTGGGCTTATGACAGGAGCTGGTGGGCCGTGTAGGGATCGAACCTACGACCAAGAGATTAAGAGTCTCCTGCTCTACCAGCTGAGCTAACGGCCCTCGATTATGTGGATGTGGGGTGGACGATGGGACTCGAACCCACGACAGCCGGGATCACAACCCGGGGCTCTACCAACTGAGCTACGTCCACCGTCCGTCCCCTCTAATCGGCGGCTGGCGTGCCCGGCAGGACTTGAACCTGCGACCCTCGGCTTAGAAGGCCGATGCTCTATCCGCCTGAGCTACGGGCACGAGTCTCAAGCGCCCTGACCGCCGCCGCCGCACGGGGCCGCGAATCATACGTAAGCGCCTTAGCGAGCGTCAATTTTAGCTCCCGGCAGGCCGCGTGTGCCTTGCCGCCAGGCTGGCGGTGCCGGCTCGCAGCCCGGTAAGAAGGGTCCGCGCCGCACCCGCCTTTGTTACACTCGGGCGACTGCGGTGATGCACACAAACACTCAAACAAGGGGGCCAGTGAGTTCCCGTGGGGCAGCCGCGCCGGCCGGGGCCGGCAGGCCGGAGCCGGAGAGCGAGGTGAGCGCGCCCGCGCAGCGCCCCGCCACCGAGTCGGCGGGCCTGAGCCCGGTACTGCTCGAGGATCTGCGCCGGCTGCTCACGGCATGGCTCGCGCACGAGCCCGGCGCCCGCTCGGGTGAGGACCCCGAGGAGCTGCATCACCTGCGGGTGACCGCGCGACGGCTGAACGCGAGTCTGGGCCTCTTCAAGCAGCAGTTGCCGCCGAGTCTCGAGCGCGCGCGCCGGACCGCGAAGTCCATGCTGCGGGCATTTGGTGCGACGCGCGACCTCGACGTGCAGATCGCAGGCCTTGCCGCCTGGTCCGCGGGACTCTCGGAGGAGGAGCGCGCGGCGCTTACGCCGCTGGCCGACCTCCTCGCGCGCGAGCGCCGCCGCGCCCATGCGCGCATGGTGCGGGGGCTCGATTCGGAGTCGGCGCGGCGCTGGGTCGAGACGCTCGTCGACGTGAGTGCCCGGGCGGTGCCGCGCGGCAACGG
>JASHTN010000268.1 GCA_030040525.1 Gammaproteobacteria bacterium
GGCAGCGACTCCTCGTCGAGCTCGAGCACGGCAACCGAGGTGGTGAGCGCCTCGGCCGGGGCGAGCTCGAATTCGAGGATGTCGTTGACCTGCTCGGGTGACATGACCGGCGGCGCGATCGGCGGCGCGGCTGGCGGAGGAGCGGCGGGCCGTTGCGCTGCGGCGCTCCCTGGCAGCGCCCTGGGATGCGCCAGCCGGGGAGCAGGCGCTGCAGCGCTGCGCAGCGGCGCTGCGGGCCGCGGTGCCGCCTGCGCCACGGGGGGCGCTGCGACTTCAGGCTCGAGCGCGAGCTCGATGGGAATGGGGTCGTGGCGGGCCGCGGCGCTCGATGCGCCGGGTTTCAGCAGCACTGCGAGCCGCTGCATGATGGTGCGCACCGGCGCTGCCGTCAGCCGCTCGAGCGTGTCGTCACCGACGGTCTTGCCGTCGGCGAGGATCATCGCGATGCCGACCAGCACACCGGTCGGCGCGCGTACCGGCAGGAACACCGCGAGCCGACCGTCTTCGAGACCGCTCTCGTGGCAGGGAAGCGCGGGATCTCCAGACAGTGTCTCGAGGGCTTCGACGACGACGGTGTGCTCATCGGGCCCGAGGGCGCCCTCGGAGAGCCACAGCACGTTCGCCTCGTGATCGCACAACGAGACGGAGTGCAGGCGGCGCGAGGGCAGCACTTCGCGCAGCAGCTGGCCGAGCGACTCGACGGTTGCGCCAGCGGCAGGCACGGCGGGCGAGGCGGCAGGGGAAGCTGACGCTTTGGCAGGCGGACGTGCGGCCGTGGCTTTGAATCGCAAGCTCTGAGTCCCCGTCCTGGTCGGATGCACGAGCGGGCGAGACTTGGCCGCGCGCTCTGTGCGTCACTAGAGTGGCAGGACGCGCCTCGCGCCGCCGTGACTTCCCTCGCGTTCTGTTCGCAAAAGGCGACAGTGGCCGGCCGCCCGCATTACATATTGAGCACCCCGAGCGTATTGAGCGCGCACCTCGGGGAGTCAGTGCCCGTTACACCTCACGCATCGGCCCGAGGAAGTCCTTCTTGCCGAGATCGACGCCGTTGTGACGCAGGATCGCGTAGACGGTGACGACGTGGAAGAGCACGTTGGGAATCGCCCAGCGCTGCAGGAATTCCAGTCCCTGGAACTTGAGCTTGCGCGAGCCCGCCGGCACAACGATCTCGCGCGTCTCCGCGCCCTCGAGCGCGCTCGCCGGCAAGCTCTGCAGGTAGTCGATGGTGCGCGCGATGCGCGCGCGCAGCTCGCCGATCGAAGTCTCGGTGTCCTCGAAGCGCGGCGGGTCGCGGCCGACGAGCCGCCCGAGCGAGTTCTTCGCGAGGTCGCAGGCGATCTGCACCTGGCGCGTGAGCGGAAACATATCGGGCGCGAGGCGCGCGCCGAGCAGCACCGCCGGGTCGAAGTTGCGGCCGGCGGCGTCGGCGGCGGCCTTCTCGAGGATCGCCGAGAGATTGCTGAGTGCGCTGGCGAAGACATCGACCGAGAAGGCGAGCATCGGATCTTTCATGCGGTTCATCCTCATCGAGTGTGCGCGGGCCTTGGGGGCGCCGATTCTAGCCTCGCGCCAGGCGCTGCGTAGCCTGCCGAGCACGGGCGCAGCCTTCGGAAAGCTGGCGCTCGTGCCTCTCAGGTGAAACAATACGCTTAGCTGCCGCTCTAATTGGGGCTCTTATGAGTCTGATCTGGACGCCTGCGCAACTGGCCATGTTGGCCAAGGTCGTCGACCTGAATGGCTTCTCGGCTGCCGCCCGGTCGCTCGCGGTGCCCAAGGCCGCCGTGAGTCGCGCCGTCGCGGATCTGGAGCAAGCGCTCGGCGTGCGCGTGCTCGAGCGCACGACGCGTCGCGTGGCGCTCACCTCCGCCGGCCGGCTCGTTTATCCGCATGCGCGTCGCGTCGTCGAGGAGTCGGACGCGGCGCGCGCGGCGATCGCGCTGCTGCAGTCTCCGCAGAGCCGGCCGCTGCGCGTCGTGGCCGATCCCACCTACGGCCGCGTGCTGCTCTCCCCGCTCGTACCGCGCTTTCTCGAGGCCTTCGCGCAGGTGCCGCTCGACGTCGCGCTCGACGCCGGGCGGCTCGCCGAGGGCGCCTGGGATGTGGCGATCCGCACGCGCCCACCGGCCGATACGGCCGTCACTCAGCGGCTGCTCGGCGCCCCGCCCGCGCTGCTCTGCGCCACGCCTGCATACCTGCAGCAGCACGGCGTGCCGCAGCGTCCCGACGACCTGCGCGCGCACGCTCTGCTGACGCCTGAGGTGTCCGGTCAGCCGGAATTCCGGCTCGCGCTCGCGCGCGGCTCGCAGCGCGCGGAGGTGCCGTTGTCACCGAAGCTCGCGGTCGATGACCCGGCCGTGCTGCACGCCGCCACCGCGGCCGGGCTCGGCGTCGGGCTGCTGCCGGAGTTTCTTTGCCGGCAGGGACTTGCCACCGGGAGACTGAGGACAGTGCTGCCGGAGTGGAGTGTGCCACCCGCGGACGCGCTGTTCGCGCTCTACCCGACCCCGCTCGAGTCGGATGCACGCGTGCAGCAGTTCGTCGACTTTCTGGCCGCGAACATCGTGCCGGCACTGGCCGCTGCGCCCGGCGCCGGCCCCTGAGAAAGCCCGGTACACTAAGCGTTCGGCCCTGCGGCGGGCGGCGCGCGGTCGCGCTCGCCCGCGCCGGGCAGACACACGAGGGGGTCCATGTACCGCGCGCCCGTGCGTGATGTTCGCTTTGTGCTCGAGGAGCTCCTCGGCGCACGGTCGCTGAGCGCCTGCCCCAAGCTCGCCGATTACTCCGACGAGCTCGCGCAGTCCGTGCTCGAGGAGGCGGCGCGCTTTGCGCAGGAGGTGCTCGACCCGCTCAACCGCCCGGGGGACATCGCGGGAGCGCGCTGGACGGAAGAGGGAGTGGTGACCGCGCCCGGTTTCCGCGAGGCGTACCGCAAGTTCGTCGAGGGCGGCTGGCCGCAGCTCGGCGCCGACCCCGAATACGGCGGCCAGCGCGTGCCCGGGGTGCTGGCGCTCGCGGTGGCCGAGTTCTGGGCGTCCGCGAACCTTGCCTTCAAGCTCGGCCCGATGCTGACGCACGGCGCGGCGCACGCGCTCGACCTGTGCGGCAGCGCGGCGCAGAAGCAGCTGTTCCTGCGCCACATGGTGCGCGGCGAATGGACCGGCACCATGGTGCTCACCGAGGCGCAGGCGGGCTCGGATCTCGGCCAGGTGCGTACCCGCGCCACTCCCGAAGGGGATCACTATCGGCTCGTCGGCCAGAAGATCTTCATCACCTGGGGTGACCACGACCTGACCGCCAATATCATCCACATGGTGCTGGCGCGCATCGAGGGCGCGCCTGCCGGGGTCAAGGGCATCTCGCTGTTCGTGGTGCCGAAAGTGCTGGTGAACGCGGACGGCTCGCTCGGGGCACGCAACGAGGTGCGCTGCCTCTCGATCGAGCACAAGCTCGGCATCCGCGCGAGCCCGACCTGTGTGCTCGCCTTCGGCGAGCGGACCGGGGCGCTGGGCCACCTGGTCGGCGAGCCCGGCCGCGGCCTCGAGTACATGTTCATCATGATGAACAGCGCGCGGCTCTCGGTGGGGAGCGAGGGCTATGCGGTCGGCGAGCGTGCCTTCCAGCGGGCGCTCGACTGGGCGCGCACCCGGGTGCAGGGCCGGCCGCCGGTGGTGTCGCCGGGAGCGGCTCCGGCGCCCATCGTCAACCACCCGGACGTGAAGCGCATGCTGCTCACGATGAAGTCGCAGACCGAAGCGGCGCGTGCGCTCACGCTCTATGCCGCCTGGCAGTTCGACATCGCCGACTACGGCACCGACGCGGCGGCACGCGCGGCGGCGCGCGCGCGCGGCGAGCTCCTGACGCCCATCGTCAAGGGCTGGTGCACGGAGATCGGCAACGAGGTCTGCGCCACCGGTGTGCAGGTGCACGGCGGCATGGGCTTCATCGAGGAGACCGGGGCGGCGCAGTATCTGCGCGATGCGCGCATCACCACCATCTACGAGGGCACGACCGGCATCCAGTCGAACGACCTGATCGGCCGCAAGCTCGGCAAGGACCACGGCACCGCCATGGCCGCGCTGATCGCCGACGCCCAGCGCGAGCTCGAGGCGCTCGCGGTCACCGACGCCGCGGTGGAAGCGGCGCGCCGCGCGGCGCTCGCGGCGCTCGAGCAGCTGCGGCGCGCCACTCAGGCGCTGCTCGGGGCGCTCGCTGCGCGGCCGGAGC
>JASHTN010000269.1 GCA_030040525.1 Gammaproteobacteria bacterium
CACCGCGAGGGCGCCCCCGGGATCGAGCGTGCGGCTCCACCAGGCGAGGGCGAGCGGTCCCAGCACGCGCGCCGGCAGCGCCGGCCAGGGCTGGGGCCCGAGCCGCACCGGGGCGAGCTCGAAGGGATCGCGCACCGTCGCCTCGGGCGGTGCCCGGATCCGGCGCACGGCGAGGAGCGGCTCGCAGCCCGCGGGCACCGCCGGCGCGTACTCGAGCACGAGCGGCCGGGGCGTCGGGTTGGCAAAGACGAACGCCGCCGGCTGCCCCCGGCCGAGGTGCGCACGCGGCGCGGTAGCGAGCGCAGCGCCGATCTCGATCTTCCTCACGTAGAGTGCCTCGATCGCGAGACCGAGCAGCAGCAGCCCGAGCGGCAGGTGCCAGAGCCGCGCGCTCCCGGCACCGTCCGACCAGATGCCGACAATCCCCAGCACGGCGGCGAGGAAGGCGAGCAGGTAGCCGCGCCAGGCGAGGTGCATGGCTCAGCGCGGCACCGGGGTCGCGGCGAGCAGCTGCGCCACGATCTCCGTCTCGGTCGTGCCCTCGAGAGCGGCTTCCGGTGTCAGCACGAGTCGGTGGGCCATCACCCACTCGGCCGGCTCCTTGACGTCGTCGGGCGTGACGAAATCCGCGCCGCGCAGCCCGGCGGTGATGCGCGCCGCCTTCAGCAGCGCGAGCGCCCCGCGGGTCGAGAGCCCGAGCGAGAGCCGCGCATGCTCGCGCGAGGCCCGCGCGAGATCGAGCACGTAGCCGCTCAGGGCTTGCGCCACGTGGATGCGCTCGGCCTCGAGACGCGCCTGCGCGAGGCGCTCGCGCGGCAGCGCCGTGACGCTCTCGAGCGTCGTCTGCGCGGCGCTCGCCATGCCGCCGTAGCGGCTGAGGATCTCGCTCTCCGCCTCGCGCGCCGGGTAGTCCATGACGAGGCGCAGCATGAAGCGGTCGAGCTGCGATTCAGGCAGCGGATAGGTGCCCTCGAATTCGCGCGGGTTCTGCGTGGCGAGCACCAGGAAGTCCTCGGGCAGCGGCTTGACCTCGCGCTCGACGCTCACCTGCCGCTCTTCCATCGCCTCGAGCAGCGCCGACTGGGTCTTCGGTCCCGCGCGGTTGATCTCGTCCACCAGCACGACGTCGGCAAAGAGCGGGCCCGGGCGGAACAGGAAGCGGCGCTGCTGATCATCGAACACGGGCACGCCGATGATGTCGCTCGGCATCAGGTCGGGGGTGCCCTGGATGCGCTTGAACTCCCCGCCGAGGGTGCGTGCGAGAGTCTTGGCGAGCAGCGTCTTGCCGAGTCCCGGCACGCCCTGCACCAGCACGTGGCCGCGCGCGGTGAGCGCAATGGTGAGCGCGCGTGCGGCGCTCTCGGCGCCCACCACCACGCGGGTCAGCTCGCGCTCGATGAGACTCTCGAGCTCGCGGATCGATTCGCTCATTGGGCCAGCTGCCTTTCGATGTGGACGATGAGGTTGTGCAGGCGCTTGAGCGGCACACGCTCGCCGGCATACGCCCGCTCGTACCAGCCGCGCAGCCGCTCGAGGTCGGCGCGCGCGAGGCGCGGCTCATGCTCGAGCCGCTCCCAGAAGGCCTCCGCCGGCGCGGGGGCGCTCCGGCGGTTCGCGAGCCGGCGCGAGAGGTGCTCGAAGAGCCGCCGCGCGGCGGCCGCGGGCTTCAGCACCCGCGCGAGGTACGCACCCGTGACCCGCACCAGCTGCGCTTCGCGCGGCGCGCTGGCGCGCTGCGCCGGCAGGCGCAGCCGCGTGCCCCCGAGCACCCACACGAGCCACATCAGAAACAGCACGCCGAGCGTCTCGTACAACCGCGCATCGCGGTAGAACTTCGCCGGATCGTAGGCGGCGCCGAGGCCCTGGTGCTCGTCGTCGAACAGCACCGCCCCGCGCGCACTCAGGCTCGCAGCCACGAGGTTGGCGAGCAGCCGTGCGTTGTCGGCGAGTCCCAGCGCGCGGTTGCTGAAGAGCGAGGCGAAGCCGCTGACGATCACCGTGCCCGCACCGTTCGGTCGCGTCCAGAGCACGCCCTCGCCGGTCTCCCGCTGCCGTGCGAGCGACAGCACGAAGCCGTCGCGCGGCACCTTCACCGCCCACACCTGCCACGGAAACACCCGCCACGGATAGTCGGACCACGCCACCGCCTGCGCGACGCCCTCGAGGTAGGGGTGCGCGCCATTGGGGATCAGCGTGGTGCGCTCGGGACTCGCGAGGGGACGGACGGCAGCCGCCATGAGCGCCACCAGGTCCTCGCGCTTGGGCTGCGCGGCCCCGGCGTTGCGCAGGCGCACCGCCTCGTAGGAGAGTCCCGTGAGATCCTGAAGATCGGTCCAGAAAACCCCGCTGCGCGCCCAGTCCGGCTTGTCGGCGATCGCCGCCAGCACCAGCAGCGTGTTGCCCTCGCGCAGCCAGGCGTCGAGCGCCTTGAGCTCTGCACCGGAGAAGGGTGTCGACACCGGCAGCGACACGACCAGCAGGTTCCCCGAAGGGGCGAGGCCCGGCCGCTGCGCCAGCGTGTCGAAGCGCTCGCGCAGCGAGAGCGCGGGAATGCGCTCCTCCCTGAGCCAGCCGAGTGCGCCCGCCAGGCCGTTGCCGCCCCGCTCGACGGTGGTTGGCAACGCGGTCCGCCGACCGCCGAGCTCTCCCCCGTGTACGAAGAGCGTCGCAAACACCGCCAGCGCGCCGAACGCCAGGGCGAGTGTGAGCAGCCGCTCCCTCATGCGCCCGCCGCAGCGAGCGCGGCCAGGAGCTCCCGGCCGCCCGCAAGCGCCGCCCCGAGCGCCTCGGGGCCGGGCACGCGGTCGGAGAACCTCAAGCGCTCGCTCGCCGCCGCGAGCACGCGCAGCCGCTCGCGATGCGCAGGGTCTGCGAGGCGCACCTCGCGGAGCAGCTCCCGCACGGTGAGCGCGCGGGCCGGGGGCAGTCGCCCCTGCTCGTAGAGCCGCCGTGTGATCAGCTCGAGGAGCAGCCGCGGCTGGAGCGCTTCGGCCGCCGCCTCGATCTGCCCAGGATCGGAGCCGGCGGGCAGCCCCGCCCCCGCATCGAGCCCCCGCCCCGGGTCCGTCTCGCCGCCGCGCCGGCGCAACCATCCGGCGAGGCGCAGCTCGTGGATCACGATCGCACCCGCCACGGCGATGAGGACCGCACAGACTGCGACCGTGATGAGGCGCGCCACGCGCTCGGAGAGCTGCGTCGTGCCGAGCAGGCGCGCCAGGAAGCCGTCCGAGCCGGACGCCGCGCGCGCCGCGAGAATGCCGCGCACCCAGGCCTTGAAGCGCTCCCACCACCCCCGCGGCTCGGGCGGCGCCGCCTTGAGGGCACCCAGCACCGCGCCGACACGCGCGATGCGCGGCGCGCGCTCTGCGGCACGCCGCTGCGACTCGCGCACGATCAGCGTGCGCAGCTCCGTCAACCCCTGGTCGGACAGGCTGTTGGCGGGCTTGTCCCAATCGCGCGGCAGCCACACCGCCCAGGGACTGGCCCGCAGCGCCGGCGCGAGGTCCGGGCAGCGCGCGGCGATCTTCTCGTAGCCGACATCGAGCGCGGGGTCGAGCTGCCTGAGACAGCTGTCGATCGCGCCGAGCGCATCCCGCGAGGCCACCGCCGGCGTCCCGGCGAGCGCCAGCACGAGCGCCAGGAGCAGGCGATGCATGCGGCTTTCAGCCGGCGGCGGCGGCCGAGATGCGCTGCGCGAGGTCCGTGCCTTCCTTGCGAACGCGCAGGTCGCCGAATACGGCAAGCGCCAGCGCGCAGTAAAACGGCGTCACGATCGCCGACATGATCACGACGAGCGTCTCCGTCGCGGCGGCGATGACCGCGATGTCGTTGCGCGCCAGCAGCAACGAGACGAGCGTGGTAACGAGCCCGAGCGCGATGTAGATCACGATCACGATGAGCACGCCCACGGTGTAGACACCGGTGAGGCGCCACAGGCTCCCGGAGGTGAGGCGCCAGCTGTGCGCGAGGCTGGCCGCCGGACCCCGGTCCGACAGCAAGAGCGAGGTCCATCCCGCCGACAGCGCCACCATGACGAAGCTCGCCGGCACCAGCATCAGCACCCACACCACCACCCGTACCGGCATCGGGAACAGCAGTCCGAGCAGGAACCAGCAGCCGATCGCCGCCGCGGTGAGGACCCCGAGCACCACCATGGCCGGCAGACGCCGCAGCGCGGTGCCGAGCTCCTGCGCGGTGGCCGCCGCACCGCCGGTGGCGAGGGCGTGCTGGCGCAGCAGGATCGCCGACCACAGCAGCACGCTGAGGAGCGTGCCTACGAAGTACAGCGCGAGCCACACCGGATCGTGGAACAGGGTCAGGATCGACTGTGCCAGGCCGTGGCCGCTCAGCAGCGAATAGATGTTCGGCAGCTGCGCGGCGATCACGGCGAGCAGCGCGTACGGCAGGCACTTCACCACCGTCACGCGGAAGATGCGAAACGCCGCATCGACGATCTCGCCGATCGACAGGGGCCGCTGGGGCGGGTAGAGGGAGGTAGCCATTCGCGCATCTTACCCGGCTGTAGCAGAGTTGCGTGTTGTGAATACGATGCTGACCGTCGCCGGGCTCCTCGAGGAGGGCGTGCAGCGCCTGCGGGCCGCCGGCGCCGACCCCGACGCGGTTGCTGCGGCGCGGCTCGATGCCGGGCTGCTCCTCGCCCGAGTCCTCGCCGTCCCCCGGGCGCGCCTTCAGTCTCACCCGGAGGAAGCTCTGCCCCCGGCGGCCGTCGCGAGCTACCGGCGCCTCCTCGAGCGCCGCGCTGCGGGCGAGCCCCTCGCCTACCTGACGGGCAAGCGCGAGTTCTGGTCGCTCGAGCTTGCCGTCTCCCCCGCGGTGCTGATCCCGCGTCCCGAGACCGAGCTGCTGGTGGAGCGGGCGCTCGCGCTGCGCCCTGAGGCCGCCGGCGCCGTGGTCGACCTCGGCACCGGGTGTGGTGCGATCGCGCTGGCCTTGGCGCGGGAGCGTCCCGGCTGGCGGATCGTGGCGACCGACGTCTCGCAGCCGGCGCTCGCCCTGGCGCGCGCCAACGCCGCC
>JASHTN010000270.1 GCA_030040525.1 Gammaproteobacteria bacterium
GATGAACGCGCTCATGGGACATGGCGCCGGCGTGCGCGCGCTCGGCGGGCTCCTGATCGGCACCATCGTCACGGGCCTGTTCGTCGCCATCTCGATGACCACCGGCGGCGGCGCCTGGGACAATGCCAAGAAATACATCGAGGAAGGCAATTTCGGCGGCAAGGGCTCGGACACCCAACAAGGCGGCCGTCACAGGCGATACGGTCGGCGACCCCTATAAGGACACCGCCGGACCTGCGATCAACCCGCTGATCAAGATCATCAACATCGTGGCGCTGCTGCTGGTGCCGCTGCTCTGATTTGATTGGTCAAAATCGCCTGCGGCGATTTTGACGGACATCAGCTTCGTTGCCGCCGGCGAAGGGCGTGACCTTCGCCGGCTGCGCACTGCCGACCCTCTGCGGCGATTTTGACGGACATCAGCTTCGTTGCCGCCGGCGAAGGGCGTGACCTTCGCCGGCTGCGCACTGCCGACCCTCCGCGGCAATAACTGGCACTGGTCTTTTGAATCCGTGCCTTTCAGAATAAGCCATGGCAGGCGATGAGCACTTTCCGGTCGAGAAGTCGCCAGAGGAATGGCGGCGCGAGCTAGCGCCCAATGCGTACCGTGTGTTGCGCGACCACGGCACCGAACGCGCCGGCAGCAGCCCGCTCAACGACGAACACCGGGACGGCGTCTTCCGCTGCGCGGCGTGCGGTGCTGCCCTCTTCACCTCCGACACCAAGTTCGAGAGCGGTTCGGGCTGGCCGAGCTTCTTCAGACCTATTCCGGGCGCGATCGGCACCAGCGAGGACAGCAGTCACTTCATGCGCCGCACGGAAGTGCATTGCGCCAATTGCGGCGGCCACCTCGGCCATCTCTTCCCCGACGGGCCGCAGCCAACCGGCGAACGCTACTGCACGAACGGGGTGGCGCTGCGCTTCGAGCCGACCAAGCGCTGAAGCATCTGCGCACGATAGCCGGGGCGCCTCGTGCGACACGGCCGACCGCGCTGTGTTGATTCGCCTGCTTTCGGCGGTGAGCACATGCGCGGCGATCTTCGTCGCGGCACTCTTTGCTGGCCGCTCCTCAGCCGGCCCCGCTTTTTCGTTCGTACCCTCGTCCTTCGTCACCGACACCGTGATGCTGCTGCTGGCACTGGTGGTCATGCGGACCAGATCGGGGTTCTCGCCGGCAGACTTCGGCTTTAGCCGAGGAAGCTTCCGATGGAAGCCCCGCATTTTGCTGTGGGTTTTCCCGACTGCTTTCCTATCGGCCCTGAGCCTGGCGCTGCCGCAGAGTGCCGGACCGTCCGGACCCGCCGCGGGCTTCAACGGCCTGCAGATCGTGGTCCTCGTCTGGATTTACGCCACCGTGGCGGAAGAGATCCTCACCCGCGGGCTGCTGCAGACGCTTGTGGCCGGAAAGCGCGAGCCTGCGAGGGGTCAGCGGAAGCTGAGTTGTTCCGTGATCGTCAGCGGCCTGTTCTTTGGCGCCATGCATCTCGTGCTGATCAGCTCGATGGGAGCTGGCGCCATCGTCCCGATAGTGCTGGCCACGTTGCTCGGAATCATCGCGGCCCGTTACCGCGAGTCCACCGGTAGTCTGCTGCCAGGCATCCTGGTGCACGCGCTATTCAACATCGGTGGCACCCTGCCGATCTGGGCTCTAGAGTGGCTGAAGCGCTGATCACGCCGCTAGCTGCAGCGGCTCCGGCCGTCCGAGCGCATAACCCTGCAGATAGTCGACCCCCATGCGCCGCGCGGCATCCATGGCGGCGCTGTCCTCGACCTGCTCGGCGATGATCTTGAAGTTGAGCGTGCGCGCCAGCTTGATCATCGCGGCCACCATGGCCTGGTTGACGGTGTCGCGCGCCAGGTTGCGCGTGAAGGAACCGTCGATCTTCAGGTAGTCGAGCGGCAGGCTCTTCAGATTCGAGAACGAGCCGACGCCGGAGCCGAAGTCGTCGAGGGCGAACTGGCAGCCCATGCCGTGCAGCACGCCGACGAAGCGCCGCGCCTGCTCGAGGTTGGCGACTACGGCGCTCTCGCTGATCTCGAAGCACACCTGTGCGGGCGTCACCCCGGTGCTGTCGAGGCATTCGACCACGAACTCGAGGAATTGCAGGTCGCCGAGCGTCTGGCCCGAGACGTTGATGGCCACGCTGCGGTTGGTACCCACCGGGATCGCACCACGGCCGAGCGCCGCGAGCGTCGTCTGCACCACCCAGCGGTCCACCAGGCCCATGAGGCGGTAGCGCTCCGCAGCGCGCATGAATTCCGACGGTGGCAGCTCGTGACCGCTTTCGTCCGCCAGGCGTACCAGCACCTCCATCGCGGGGCCCGCGTCCTCGCCGTGCGCCGGCACGATCACCTGGTGATAGAGGTGGAAGCGGTTGTCCTTGAGCGCGCTCTGCAGGCGCTGCAGCCACTGGATCTCGCCCGTGTGACGCGCCAGCGCCTCGTCGCGCGCCGAGTACACGGCCACCCGGCCGCTGCCCTGCTTTTTCGCCACGTAGCAGGCGGTGTCGGCCGCGGCGAGCAGCTCCTCGAGCGTGCCGCTCTCGCGCGAGATCTCCACCAGTCCCACCGACACGCCGATGTTGAAGATCCGGTCCTTCCACACGAAGCGATAATCGCCTACCGAGCGGCAGACATCGTCGGCGATCTGCCGCGCTTTATCGAGCGGACAGCCGATCAGCAGCATGCCGAACTCGTCGCCGCCGAGCCGCGCGACCGTGTCGCTGTCGCGCACCGCATCGCGCAGCAGCTTCGCCACCTCGCGCAGCATGCTGTCGCCGGCGAGGTGACCGCTGGTGTCGTTGACCAGCTTGAAGCGGTCCAGATCGAGGT
>JASHTN010000271.1 GCA_030040525.1 Gammaproteobacteria bacterium
AGCTCAGGGGGCAGCAGCGCGAGGTGGGCGCGCTGCCGCGCGGCCAGATCGGCGCTTACCTCGAGGATGGCGTAGCGCTCCGGCAGCGTTCCCCGCGCGGCGAGCTCGGTGAGGATCGTTCCAGCCATCCGACCGGTGCCGGCGCCGAGCTCGAGGATCTCTCCGCCCGTTTGCCCGAGCACCTCGGCGCACTGCCGGGCGACGCAACGGCTGAAGAGGTCCGACATCTCCGGGGCGGTGACGAAGTCGCCGCCCGCGCCGAGCTTGGCGCTCCCGGCGCTGTAGTACCCCAGCCCGGGCGCGTAGAGCGCAAGCTCCATGAAGCGCTCGAAGCTGAGCCAGCCACCGCCGGCGGCGAGCTCGGCACGGATCAGCTGCTCGACCCGCGCGGCCTGCGCCGCCTCCTGCGCCGACAGCGGCGGCAGCATTGAGCGGGCCGCCGATGGAGTCATAATCGCGCTCCATGCCGCCGCCGACACCCGAGTCCGGCTCCACGGCCCTGCCGCCGGCCAACGTGCTGCAGGGCAAGACCGCGCTCGTGACCGGCGCCGCGCGGCGCGTGGGCGCGACCATTGCGCGCGTGCTGCACGGGGCCGGCGCCAGCGTCGTGCTGCACTATCGCAGCTCCGCGGAGGATGCGGCGCAACTCGCGGCGGAACTCAACGCGGCGCGGCCCGGAACGGCGCAGATCGCCGAGTGCGACCTGCTGCAGGTGCCGCAGCTCGGCGCCCTGATCGACCGTGCCGCCCAGGCCTGGGGCGGGCTCGACATCCTGGTCAACAACGCCTCCACCTTCTACCCCACGCCGCTCGGGGACATCACCGAGATCGACTGGGACGACCTCGTCGGCACCAATCTCAAGGCACCGCTGTTTCTGGCGCAGGCAGCCGCGGCCGCGCTGCGCGAGCGACAGGGACTCATTATTAATCTCGCCGACATCCATGGGGTCCGGCCCCTCGGCCGCCACCCCGTGTACAGCGTTGCGAAGGCCGGACTCATCATGCTCACCAAAGCGCTCGCCCGGGAGCTCGGGCCGCTGGTGCGCGTCAACGCGGTGGCGCCGGGGCCGGTCATGTGGCCGGAGGACGGACTCGACCCCGCGCTCAAGGAGAAGATTGCGGCACGCACAGCGTTGCACCGCGCCGGCACGCCGCTCGACGTGGCGCGCGCCTGCCTGTTCTTCGCGGCCGAGGCCCCGTACGTCACCGGGCAGGTGCTGGCCGTCGATGGCGGCCGCAGCATCGGCTGGTGAGCCGCGCATCACGGCTCAGGCGGCCGGCAGGCGCTCGAGCGGGTGCGCTGCGCGGTCGAAGCGCTGCCACAGCTCTCCGATCGTGAGCTGCGCCGTCGGGTGGATCACCTCCGGCGCCAGAGCCGCGAGCGGTCCGAGCATGTAGGCGCGCTTCAGCAGGTCGGGGCGCGGCAGTCTCAGCGCGGGCTCCTCGCACACCAGATCCCCGTAGAGCAGCACGTCCAGGTCCATCGTGCGCGGCGCCCAGCGCGGCGCATCGCGGGCGCGTCCGCACCGCGCCTCGATCGCGTGCAGCCGCTCGAGCACGGCGTGCACCGGCAGCGCGGTCGTGAAGCCGGCCACCAGGTTGATGAAGTCGGCGCCGTCGAAGCCTACCGCGCGGTTGCGATACCAGGGCGAAAAGCGCGTCCCCGGAAACTCGCGCGCGAGATCGGCGAGCGCGAGCGCCAGGTGACTCTCGGGCTCGACATTGCTGCCGGCGGCGACGTAGACCGCAGGCATCAGCTCCGTCCGGTGCCGGCCGGGGTTTCGGGCCCGGCACCAGCTGCAGCCAGCTCAGCGCGCGTGCGCTCGATGACGACCCCCACGTCGCGCGAGTTGCGGATCGCGCCCGGCTTGTTGAGCGAGACGCGTACCCACTCCACGCCGAAGTCCGCGAGCACCAGGAACGCGACGCGCTCGGCGAGCGTCTCGACGAGCTTGAACTCCGAGCCTTCGATGAAGGCGAGCACGCGCTTCGCGACCTTCTTGTAATCGAGGGTGTCGGCCACCTCGTCGCTGAGCGCGGCGCGCCGGCAATCGACCGGCATCTCCAGGTCGACGACCACCGTCTGCTTGACGCGGCGTTCCCAATCGATGAAGCCGATGATGCATTCGGCGGTCAGGCCGTGCAGAAAGATACGGTCCCCGGCCTCGCGGCCGCGCCCGGTCGGGACATCGCTCATGGCGGCGGCGGGCCCGCCGCTGCCGCCGCGAGCGGCGCCAGCGAGGCGAGCGGCCAGCGCGCATGTGTGTCGATCGCCAGCCCGTCGTGCTGCCCGGCCTCGAGGCGCGCCATCCCTGCGACGGCGATCATCGCGGCATTGTCGGTGCAGAATTCCACCCGCGGATAGTACACGCGCGCACCGCGCGCCCGTGCAGCGGCGCCGAGCCGTGCGCGCAGCTCGCGGTTGGCGCCCACGCCGCCGGAGACGACCAGCGTGTCGTGGCCGGTGTCATCGAGTGCGCGCAGCGCCTTGGCAGTGAGCGTCGCCACGATCGCCTCCTGCACCGCGTGCGCCAGGTCGGCGCGCCGCGCCTCGGTCAGCGGCTGCGCGCGCACCGCGTGCAGCACGGCGGTTTTGAGGCCCGAGAAGCTGAACTCGAGTCCCGGCCGGTCGAGCATCGGGCGGGGCAGGCTCAAGGCCCCGGGCCGGCCGCGCTCGGCCAGCGCGGCGAGCTGCGGACCGCCGGGGTACGGGAGCCCGAGCAGCTTCGCGCTCTTGTCGAAGGCCTCGCCGGCTGCATCGTCGCGCGTCGCCCCGAGCAGGCGGTACGCGCCGATCGCGCTGACCTCTATGAGCAGCGTGTGCCCGCCCGAAACCAGCAGCGCCACGTGCGGGAACGGCGGCGGGTCGGACTCGAGCAGTGGCGCGAGCAGGTGTCCCTCGAGGTGATGCACGCCGATCGCCGGCACGCGCCAGCCGTACGCGAGGCTGCGCGCGAGCGCAGCCCCCGTAAGCAAAGCGCCGATGAGCCCGGGGCCCGCGGTGTAGGCCACCCCGGCGAGCTCGGGTCCCGCAGTTCCCGACTCATCGAGCGCGCGATGCACCAGCGGCAGGAGCCGCCGCACGTGATCGCGCGAGGCAAGCTCCGGCACCACGCCGCCGAACTCGCGGTGCAGCGGCACCTGGCTGTGGAGCTCGTGAGCGAGCAGACCGGCATCGGCGTCCAGTACGGCGGCCGCGCTCTCGTCACAGGAGGATTCGATGGCCAGCACACGCATAGAGGGCACTGTATCGCAGTCGGTACCCGCGGTCGCCGCTGGCACCGATACCTCAGGCCGGATGTATAGTAGTCAGCGCAAACGTGCGGCATTCCGGGGGCACTTGGGCGAAGTCAACCATCCTGACCGCACCGCTCGCGGCATGTCCGCGTCGGCCGCAGGCAGGCCGGCAGCACACGCGACGGCGGCGCTCGGCCTTCTCGCCCTGCTGACCCTCGAAACCTCCTCAGCGACCGCCGGGCAATGCAACATCGCACGCCTGCCGGATATCCCGGTGACCATGAGCGGGATGAGACCGACCCTGCACGCGCAGATCAACGGCCGCGATGCTCTCCTCATCGCCGACAGCGGCGCGTTCTTCAGCTTCATAACACCGGCAGCGGTCAAGGAGTACGGTCTGAGCGTGGACCCCAGTTATCAGGGCCTGACGGTAGGCGGAGTCGGCGGCCTCGAACGAGCCGAAGTGACCAGCGCCAAGACGTTCACGATCATCGGCAGGGAGTTCAAGCACGTTGACTTCATGATCGCCGGCAGCGCCTTCGGCGACGCGGTGGGCATTCTCGGTCAGAATTTCTTCCGCATCGCAGACGTCGAATACGACCTGGCGAACGGAGTCATCCGCCTGGTGGAACCCAAGGACTGCAGCCGGGACACGTCTCTCGCGTACTGGGCAGCCGCCGCCCACGAGCCGTACTCGGTAGTCGCCGTCGACTTCGCCACCCCGCAGCAGCCCCACACCAGGTCGGTCGCCTACCTCAACGGGACGAAGATCACTGTGGTGTTCGACACCGGCGCTCCGACCTCGCTGTTGACGCTCAGTGCTGCAAAACGCGCCGGAATTACGCCCGAGAGCGCGGGCGTCACCCCCAGCGGCGACGTGGGAGGCATTGGACACCGGCTGGCAGCTAGCTGGATCACCCGTTTCAACAGCTTCAAGATCGGCGACGAAGAGATCAAGAACGCCACGCTCAGGTTCGGAGACATTGAGCTGAATGCAGCCGATATGCTGGTGGGCGTCGACTTCTTCCTGTCGCACCGAATCTACGTCGCCCGCAGTCAGGGAAGGCTCTACTTCACGTACAACGGCGGCCCGGTGTTCGATCTCACGGCCCGGCGCGCAGCACCTCAGTCAGCCGCTGCGGGCGACGAGGGCAGCGTGCCCGCAGCAGGAGAGCCCGCGACCTCACCGCCGGCAGAGCCTGCGATGGCCGACACAAGCGCTCGGCTGGACCAGCCAACCGACGCGGCCGGCTATGCGCGGCGCGGCGCGGCCTCGGCAGCGCGGCACGACTATCAGAGCGCTATCGCCGATCTCACCCGGGCCTGCGAGCTCGCGCCGACCGAGCCCAGCTATTTCTACGAACGCGGCGTCGCCTACCGGCAAAGCAAGCAGCTCGATCTTGCGCTGACCGATTTCGATCAGGCGATCAAGCTCAAGCCTGACGACGCCGACGCCTTGATCGCCCGCGCCGTCCTGCGCACGGGGCGCCACGATGTCGCCGACGCGGTAGCGGGCGACCTTGAGGCGGCGGATCGCGCGCTGCCGAAGCAAGCCCAGCAGCATCTGCGCATCGGCGAGCTTTACGAGTTCATCGGCCGGCCGGCCGCCGCGGTCCTTCAGTATTCAAAATGGATCGACTCGCATCCCGCCGACGACCTGAACGCCCCCGGGACCCTGAACGGGCGCTGCCGGGCCAGGGCGCTGGCCGGAGAGGCGCTCGACCTGGCGCTCTCGGACTGCAACGCCGCCCTGAGGAAGAGACCCGACACCCCGGCCTTTCTCGACAGCCGCGGCCTTGTGTATCTGCGGCAGGGCAACTACGACAGGGCGATCGCGGACTACGACGCCGCGCTGCGCCGGCAGCCCAAGATCGCCTGGTCCCTGTACGGTCGGGGACTGGCGCGATTGCACAAGGGACTGACCGCTCCGGGCCAGGCCGACATTGCAGCGGCGACCGCTCTTGACCCTGGGGTCGCCGCGCGAGCGCGCGCCTACGGCATTGCGCCCTGACGCGGACCGGCCGAGCGGCACGCTGCCCTGGAGCCGACGAATGTCCGCATGCCCGTGCGGGTGCGCGCCCCGCCGAGTCCTCAGAACTGCGCCGTGACGTGGGCGAACAGATACCGCCCCATCGCGTCGTAGACACCCGGGAAGGTGTTGCCGTTGCAGTTCGCGCCGGCGACGCTGGCGGTCGAGCAGTCGGCCAGCAGAACGAGCGGCGGATCCTTGTCGAGGATGTTGTTGACACCGAGCTGCAGCCGCACGTTCTTGTAGACATTGAACGTGGCCGACAGGTCGAAGTAGTTGTAGGCCGGGATATGCACCAGCGGCGCATAGTAGGAGGTGCCCGCCAGGTACGTACTCGGGCTGGTCTGCTCCGAGGTCTGTGAGCCGATGTAGCGCCACCTCAAGGTGAGATCGAGCCCGTCCCAGGGGGTCGACCAGGTGACATTCAGCACCGAGCGCCACTTCGGATCCTCGCCGCCGCAGACATCGCCGTAGTACCCGGCGCAGTCGTAGGAGCCCTGGCCGGGGACCGGCGTCGTGGCGATCGACCTGAGGGCGGTGCCCTCGAGTCCGAAGAGCATCGAGCCAAATCCCTGCGGAAGCTGCAGCCGGTAGCTGCCCTTGAGATCGTAGCCGCGGGTTGCGAGCAGGCCCTCGTTGATTTCGGTGTCGATCACGTAGCCGAGGGTCGATATCCAGAGCGAGCCGTTGGCCGGATCGCGGTGCACCAGGTTGCAGAACTGCCCGGTGAAAACGCAGCCGTTGATGATGGTGTTGCCGCCCAGCTCCTCGATCACGTCCCTGATCGAGATGTCGAAGTAGTCGAGCGATACCTGCAGGTTCGGCACCGCCCTTGGGGTCAGCACGAAGCCCACCGAGTAGGTATCGGCGATCTCGGGCGACAGGTTGGGATTGCCGCCGGTCAGGCCGTTGTACTGTTTGGCGGGGTTCCCCTCGAGGTGCCCGTACTCCGCCGCCGTCACGCCGCTGCGCTCGCACTCCGCCAGGGTTCCCTCGGGGGTGGGGCCGGTGCAGGGATCCTCCGACCCATCAAGGGTCACCGACTGCGGTGAGTACAGCTCGCCGATGTTCGGGGCGCGCACCGCACGCTGGTAGCTGCCGCGGAAGCGAACGTCCTGGGTCGGCGCCCACTCCAGTCCGAGCTTGTAGGTGTTGGTGTTGAAGCCTAAGTTGTAGGAGGAGTAGCGATAGCCGCCCTCGATCGAGAGATCCTCGGCGAAGGGCTGGTGCTGCATCAACGGCAGGCGCAGCTCCGTGAACGCCTCCGCCACCGAGAACTCGCC